>JAXDHW010000143.1:0-8647 GCA_034664365.1 Thermoleophilaceae bacterium | reverse complement strand
TGGGGCCCGCGACGACCGCCGCCGAGCGCGACGCGGTCTATGCGCGTGGGTTCCCCCACGCCTGGCCCGTGGGGCGCGGCGGGCTCGAGGCGATGCTCGAGAAGCGGGTGGCCGGGACTCCGGGTGGGCGCCTGCTCACGGGGTCACGCGTGGTCGCCCGCGCCGCGCCGCGGGCCGCGGGGCCGGTCAGGAGCACGATCGACCTCGGGCTCGAGTCGGCGGCCCAGACCGCCCTCGCGGGGCGGCTCGGCGGCATCGCGGCGCTCGACGCGCACACGGGGCAGGTGCGGGCACTCGCGGGGATCGCGTTCTCCGCTCCCCAGCCGCCCGGCTCGACCTTCAAGATCGTCACGCTTGCGGCGGCGCTCGAGGGGCACGTCGCCAAGCCGTCCACCCCGTACCCCGTGTCGAGCGCCGCGCTCGTCGACGGAGTCCGCCTCGAGAACGCGAACGGCGAGTCGTGCGGCGGCAGCGTCGCCCTCGGCTTCATCCACTCCTGCAACTCGGTGTACGCGCCGCTGGGGGTGCGCGTCGGGAAGGAGCGGCTGGTGGCGATGGCCGAGCGCTTCGGCTGGAACCGCATGCCCCCGTTCCCGGGCGCGCGGGCGAGCACCATCCCGAAGGCCGATCAGATCGAGTCGGAGCTGGCGCTCGGGTCGAGCGCGATCGGCCAGGGCAAGGTCCTGGCCACGCCGCTCCAGCTGGCGATGGTGGCCCAGACGATCGCCGCCGGCGGCCGCCAGCGCGAGCCGACGATCGGGCCCGGACCGCTGCCGCGGCCCCGCCGCGTGATCTCGACCCACACGGCGCACGTGATCCGCAAGCTGATGATTGGGGTCGTCGCCGGCGGGACGGGCACCTCGGCCAATCTCGGCGCGGGGGTCGTGGCCGGCAAGACCGGCACGGCCGAGCTCGAGAGCACCACGGGGCCGACGGCCGGCGACACCCCGACCGACGTGCGCAGCCACACGGACGCGTGGTTCACGTCGTTCGCGCCCGCGAAGAAGCCGCGGATCGTGGTGGCGGTGATGCTGGTCCGCGCCGGCGCCGGCGGCGAGACGGCCGCGCCCGCCGCGCGACTGGTGCTCGCGCAGGCGCTCGGCGGCTAGATGTCGAGCTCGATCGTCTTCTCGCGCGGCTTGTCGGCGCCCGCCGGCGCCTCGATCTTCAGCTCGAGCGGCCTGTTCTCGAGCGACTGAAGCGGGAACTTGAAGAGGAGGAGCGCGCCGGCGGTCGGCCCCGACGCCGCGGCGCCCCCCGGCTCGGGGATGCACGCGTCGGTGGCCAGCCGCCGCGGCCGGTAGGCGAAGGCGTTGTCCTTCGGCAGCGGCAGCGGGCGGAAGCGGTTGCCCTGGTTGTCCTCCACCGTGAACGTCGTGTTGGGCGACCTGTAGCCGTGCCCGTGGTTGCAGACCTGGACGAACACGCCGTAGAGGGCGAACCCGGGCGGTGCCTCCGGGCCGCGGTAGTAGTCGCGGTCCTCGGCGTCGCGCAGGTTGAGCTCGCGCGTGATGAAGACGTTGTAGTCGAGGCCCGCGACCTCCTCGTAGAGCCCCTCGCGCGCGGCGCCGTTCGGGCGGCCGGAGTTGCAGCCGGCGACGAGCAGCGCCGCGAGGGCGCAGGAGAGCACGGCGGTGACGAGGCGTCGGGGGCGCATCGGGCGGCGGAACTCTACCCCCTGGCCGGGCGAGTGCCGGTGCCGAAGCGGGGTCCGCGCGTCGGCTCCCAGCCGGCGACGGTGGCCCGCTCGAGCGGCTCGTCGGGCCGCTCCTCGAAGATCGCGCGCAGCCGCTCGAGGGAGCTCCTCGCCTGGCGGCGCAGCCACCAGCGCGAGCCGAGCTTCTCCTGGACGCGCTCGCGCGCCATCCCCGGCTCGGTGCTCAGGGTCATGTCGACCCGCGTCAGCGAGCGGCCCTGCGGCGTGAGCTCGTACACCACCTCGCCGGGAGAGTGGCCGAGGCGCCCCCCACGCGTGGCCTCGACCACGCGGCGCGGGCGATCGGCCTCCACGATCTCGGTCTCGACCCACTGCCTGTGGAACGGGGCGTCGAGGCGGAAGCGCGCCGCCGCGCCCGTCCCGGACGAGCGCGGGTTCTCGAGCCGGAAGTCCTTCATGTAGTGGTCGGTCCAGCTCGGGCGGCCGGCCATGTCGGCCAACAGGTCGAAGACCTGCTCGCGCGGGGCGCTGATGTGGGTGTGGACGCGGATCGGGACCAAGGGCGCCCGCATTCTAAGAGCGGGCGGGTCTGGGTACCGCTGCCGCTACGCGGCGCGCTGCTGCACGACGGCGAGCCGGCGCTCCGACGAGTGCACGCGCTCGGACCCCACGGGCTCGCCCTCGATCGACGCCGAGCGGGCCGCGCACAGCGAGCACACGCGCTTCCCCGATCGGAGCAGGTAGAGGAGCTCGCCGACGAGCGGGCTGCGGCGGCAGCGGGAGCACTGCGGCGGGTCGCTGTGGAGCGAGCCCAGGCTGTTGCGAAGCAGGAGGGACGCGATCTCTCTGGCCATGGCCGACCATTCCGCGCCCGCCGCGGGATCCCTCCCAACGGGTCCGCAAATTGCGGGAAACGGGTGCAAATGCGCCAGACGGAGGTTGACGCGATCGTTAACATTCGCACTATCTCGGGAGGAGAGACCGCCACCGTCCTAGCCGGTACGCTCGCCGGCGCCGGTTGCTTCCGGTGCGCTTCCTGCGGCTACGCCGTAGCCCTGCAGGAGCTGGATGAGGTCCCCCCCTGCCCGCATTGCGAGGGTCGCGACTTCCGCCGCTCGTCGATGTTCGGGGAGTTCGCCCGGGCCGAGCCCGTCGGCGATCGCGAGGAGGACCCGGACTGGCTCGAGGAGGCGCGCGACGCGCTCGTCGCCGATGGTGACTACCTCGCCTACGAGGACGACGACCGCGTGCGCGTCGTCGCGCTCCAGGAGGGCTGGACGCGCGTCGGCCGCAGTCTCTCGGCGCACATCCGCTTCGACGACCCGACGGTCTCCCGCCGCCACGCCCTGGTCCACCGGCAGGAAGGCGGCGCTCGCATCCTCGACGACCGCAGCCTGAACGGCGTCTTCGTCAACGGCTGCCGCGTGGACATGCGCGAGCTCACCGACGGCGACGAGGTGGCCGTCGGCCGCTTCCACCTGCACTACATCAGCCTCCGCGAGCGCGCAGGTCGGCATGGTTCGGCGCGTGTCGGAGCGGGCGCGCTCTAGGCTTCGCCGGACCCCCGCGTAGAGCTATAGTCGCCGCCGTGGCGACGACCATCGCGGTCCTCTCGCAGAAGGGCGGAACCGGCAAGACCACGACCGTCCGGACGCTCAGCGACGTCTTCTCCCGCGTGGGGCTCGACGTGCTCGCCGTCGACCTCGATCCGCAGGGCAACCTCTCCGACTACTTCGACGTCCCCGCCGACGCCGACCCCACGATCGCCGACGTGCTCGCGGGCCGCGTGAAGGCCGCCGACGCCGTCCACGGCGGCGTGATCCCGGCCAACCTCGGCCTCGCCGAGGCGGAGCTCGTCCTCGGCGGCAAGATGGGCCGCGAGATGACGCTGCGGCGCGCGCTCCGCGAGGTCAGCCGCCAGCACGACGTGATCCTCATCGACTGCCCGCCGGCGCTCGGCCTGCTCACCGTCAACGCGGTCGTGGCGGCCGATTACGCGCTGGTCTCGACGGAGGCCCAGTACTTCTCGCTCCAGGGCGTGGAGCAGGCGCTCGAGATCATCGAGCTGGCCAAGGAGAACCTGCACCCCGACCTCGAGTGGCTCGGCGTGATCCTCAACATCGCCGACCTGCGCACGATCCACTCGCGCGAGGCGCTCACGCAGCTCCGCGAGCGCTTCGGCGAGCGCGTGTTCGACTCGGTCGTCCGGGCGTCGATCCGCTACGCGGAGTCCGCCGAGCGCGGCGTGTCGATCATCGACTACAGGGCCGAGCTGGGCGACGACTACCTGGCGCTGGCCGCGGAGGTGCTCGGCCGGATGGGAATGGACGAGCAGCGCGCCCGCGTGGCCGACCTGCGCGCCGAGCTCGTCCCGGCCTAGAAGCAGCCCGCGGGCGGGTCCGGCTTGTAGCAGTCCGGGTTGTTGATCTTCGGCTCGACCTGCCCGTTGGTGTCGTTGTAGGGGGCGCAGCCGCCGCCGGGGGTCGGCTCCTGGCCGGCCGGACAGTTCGGGTTCGGCGCCGGGCTCCCGGTCTGGTCCGTGTAGGGCGAGGTCTGGCTGACCGGCGGCGTGGCGGTGCCGTTGGCGATGTCGCGCTTGACCCGCTTGCGGGCCGCGTGCTTGCCGGCCAGGTGACCGGCGCGCCGGCCGGCCGTGGCGCCGGCGGCCTTGCCGCGCGCGCGCCCGGCGGTCCGCGCCGCGACGCGGCTGGTCTTGAAGGCGGCCTCGAAGGCCTGCTTGCGCGCGCCGTCGGCGCGCCCCGGGTCCGTCCGGCCCGAGCGTCCCACGGCGAAGCCGAGCACGAACATCCCCACCACGAGCAGGACGGCGATGACCCCGGTGGGAACCGTGGAGCGGCGGGCGGTCATTGCCCCGTCTGCACTCCGCGGAGGTAGGTCTGGCGATAGGTGTCCCGGTAGCTCGTGTCGTAGGCCTCCTGGCGAGCGGGCCCGAACGTCGCCGTGTAGCCCTCGCGGCGCCCGACGGCCGCGCCGCGGACGTGTCCCCTATGGGTGCCGATGGCGCGCTCCTTGGCGAGGTCGGCGCCGCCCGCGCCGCCGATGGCGTAGCCGATCAGCGCGGCCACGACGCCGAGCACGGCGACTAGCGCCAGCAGGCGCGCAGGGCTCACGTCGGTTCGCATGGCTCCCACTGCTTCGACGCCGAAGGGGCGCCGTCCTCCGAAAAACAGCGGCAATGAGGGAGGAGCCCGGTGCCTCTCGGTCGATCTTTGCTCGGTTTTACACGCTATGGGGTGCACAATCGAGCAAAGATCGCGAAGGACGCTCGGGCTCCCCGTTTATTGCCGCCGTTCAACCAGCGCGGGCGCCCCGACCCCGCGTCGCGCTGAGCTCAGAGAGCGCGCACGTCCGCCCCACCCGGCGAGAACTGAGCCCGCCGCACGTCGCAGTCGGGCGCCGCCGCGCGGAGTCGCTCCACGAGCGTGCCGGTCTGCTGCCAGTGGCACCAGAAGAGGACCGCCGGGCCGGCGCCCGAAATCGAGGCTCCCACCGCGCCGAGCTCGCGCGCGCGCCGCAGCAACTCCATCGAGCGCGGGTAGAGGCTCTCGCGGCGCGGCTGGTGGAGCCGGTCGTCGAGCCCGCGTGCCACGAGATCGAGGTCGCCGCGGGCTAGCCCCAGTACGAGCAGCGCCGCGTGCGCGGTGTTGTGGATGGCGTCGCTCACCGGCACCTCGTCCGGCACCACGGCCCGCGCCTGCTCGGTCGCGACGCGGTCGGGCGGGATCGCCAGTGCGCCCTCGATTCCCGGGGCCGGATCGAACCGCTCCGCCCAGCCGTCCGCGCAGATCACGAAGCCGCCGAAGAGCGCCGCCGCCACGTTGTCCGGGTGCCCCTCGAGCTTGGTCGCCAGGTCGAGCAGCGGCGCGTCGAGCTCGTACATGTGGTCGGCGGCGACGAGGCCGGCGACGATCGCCGCGGCGCTCGATCCGAGGCCGGCCGCGATGGGGATCTCGGAGCGGATCCGGAACGCGATCCCGTCCGCGGGACGGAGCGTCTCGAACGCACGCACGCAGAGGTTGTCGCGGCCGCCCGGCAGGTCCGCGTCGCCCGTGTCGACGGAGAACTCGCCGGTCTCCTCCACCTCGAGCTCGAGCTGCAGCGACAGCGCGGTGGCCATCGAGTCGTACCCCGGCCCGAGGTTCGCGGACGAGGCCGGCACGCGCACGATCCTGTGGCGCTTGGTCACTGGCCGAGCACCGCCCGCTCGACCTCGTCGATGGTCGGCTCGCACGGCATGACCGGCGCCGCCCGTGCTAGCGCGGTCGTGGGGTCCTTCAAGCCGTGCCCGGTGAGAACGCACACCACGCGGCCCTCGGCGCCGTACTTCAACAGCCCCGCGACCGACGCCGCCGACGCCGGCTCGCAGAAGACCCCCTCGCGCGCGCCGAGCAGTGCGTAGGCGGCGAGGATGTCGTCGTCGGAGACAGCGCGCACCTCCCCGCGCGAGGACGTGAAGGCGTCCATCGCCTCCTCCCAGCGAGCCGGGTTGCCGATCCGGATCGCGGACGCCACGGTCTCCGGGTTCTCGACGGGCGCGCCGTGCACCAGCGGCGCGGCGCCCTCGGCCTGGTAGCCGTGCAGGCGCGGAGCCGCGTCGTACTCGCGGAAGCCCTTCCACCACGCGGTCACGTTGCCGGCGTTGCCCACCGGGATGCAGAGCACGTCGGGCGCCTCGCCGAGCTGGTCGCAGACCTCGAACGCGCCCGTCTTCTGGCCCTCGATCCTGAAGTCGTTGATCGAGTTGACGAGCGCGAGCGGGTGGCGGTCGACCAGCTCCCGCACCAGCTCGAACGCCTGGTCGAAGTTGCCGCGCAGCGCCACCACCCTCGCGCCGTGCATCAGCGCCTGGGCGAGCTTCCCGGTTGCGATCTTGCCCTCCGGGACGATCACCGCGCCCCGCAGCCCGGCCCGCGCCGCGTAGGCGGCGGCGCTCGCGGCCGTGTTGCCGGTGGACGCGCACACCACGGCCTCGGCGCCCTCGTGAACCGCGGCGGACACCGCCACGGTCATGCCGCGGTCCTTGAACGAGCCGGTCGGGTTCGCTCCCTCCAGCTTGAGCCACACGTCGCAGCCGCTCCGCTCCGACAGCACCGGCGCCGGGATCAGCGGGGTGCCGCCCTCGCCGAGCGTGACGGCCGGCTCGACCGGCAGCCGGTCGCCGTAGTCCCAGACCGTCAGAAGGTCTCCTCGATCACGCGTATCCAGCGCGGGCGCGAGCGCAGGAAGTCGAGCCGCCCGATCAGCTCGACCGCGGCCTTGAACTTCGACTCGAGCACCGGGTGGAGGACCATGTCCATGCGGGCGTCGTCATCCATCCCCTTCTGCACGACCGACTTGACCGAGACGCCCTGGAGGCCGAGGATCTCGGCGATCTGGGCGAGGACGCCGGGCCGGTCGGCCACCTCGAGGTGGAGGTAGAACGCCGACTCGGTGTCGGTCACGAGCGGCACGTCCTCGGCCGGGGGCGGCAGCGTGGGTGGCGGGATCATCGCCGAGATCACGTCGCCGAGGACGGCGGAGGCGGTCTGCGTGCCGCCCGCGCCGGGCCCCGAGAGCGTGATCTCCGTGATCGCCGGCGACTCGATCGTGACCGCGTTGAACGATCCGTTGACCGACGCCAGCGGGTGCGCCCCGTAGAGGAAGGTCGGGTGCACCCGCACCGAGATGCCGCCCTCCAGCCGCTCCGCGGTGCCGACCAGCTTGAGCGACAGGCCGAGCTCGCGGGCGTACTCGATGTCGTCGGTGGTGAGCTCCTCGATGCCCTCGTGCGGCACCTGATCGAGGTGCACCGGCAGGTTGAACGCCAGCCGCGCGATGATCGCCATCTTGGCCGCGGCGTCGCGTCCGCTCACGTCCTCGGAGGGGTCGGCCTCCGCGAAGCCGAGCTCCTGCGCCTGCCGCAGCGCCTCCTCGTACGAGGCGCCGGTCGCCGCCATCTCCGAGAGGATGAAGTTGGTCGTGCCGTTCACGATCCCGTGCACGCGGTCGACATGAGCCGCGGCGAGCGTCTCGTGGATAACCCGGATGACGGGGACCACTCCCCCGACCGCGGCCTCGAAGCGGAGCTGGACGCCCGCCGCGCGCGCGGCGTCGTAGATCTCCTCGCCGTGCTGGGAGAGCACCGCCTTGTTGGCGGTCACCACGTGCTTGCCCGCCTCCATCGCGCGCAGGATGTACTCGCGCGCCGGCTCCACCCCGCCGATCAGCTCCACCACGAGGTCGCTGCGGGCGACGATGTCCTCGAAGTCGCCGCGCGAGCTCGTGAGCACTCCGGCGATCTCCGGCCGCGCGCCGACCGACGCCTCGATCGCGCCGGCGCGCTCCTCCAGCAGCTCGTGGAAGGCGGACCCGACCGTTCCGTGGCCGAGCAGCCCGACCCTAAAGGTCACGGAGGGTGAGGTCCTCGTAGGTCTCCCGGCGCACGACCTCGCGCGCCTCGCCGCCCGAGCAGAAGACGACGGGCGGGCGCGGCACCCCGTTGTAGTTGTTGGCCATCGCGTGGCCGTACGCGCCGGTGGCGGGCATCACGAGCACGTCGCCGGGGCGCGGATCGTCCAGGAGGGTGTCCCGGACCAGGATGTCGCCCGACTCGCAGTGCTTGCCCGCGATCGTGCAGAGGTCGTCGCCGCCGAAGCGGTCCGCGATCTGCGCCTCGTAGCGCGCGCCGTAGAGCATCGGCCGCAGGTTGTCGGACATGCCGCCGTCGACCGCCACGTAGGTGCGCACGTCCGGGATGCGCTTGATCGTGCCGACCCGGTAGAGCGTCACGCCCGCGTTGCCCACCAGCGAGCGGCCCGGCTCGCAGAGCACGGTCACGCCGTCGGGCGCGCCACGCAGCAGGGCGTCCACGTAGTCCTCGACGGCGGGTGGACGGTCGTCGGCCGTGTAGGCGATCCCGAGGCCGCCGCCGAGGTTGAGCAGCGGGTAGTCGCCGATCGAGGTCAGGACCTCGCCCAGCTTCTCGTACGG
>JAXDHW010000131.1:0-5114 GCA_034664365.1 Thermoleophilaceae bacterium | reverse complement strand
ACGACGTGGCCCAGCGCATCTGTGCCTCCGTCGCGGATCACGGATTCCACACGGGTGCTGCCGCTCGCCTGACGTGCTCGATCGGCATCGCGAACTATCCGCGCGACGGCGCCGATTCGGCAGGCCTACTCGATACCGCCGACCGCGCCATGTACATCGCCAAGCGCCTCGGTCGCAACCGCGTCGTGGCCCTGAACGGCCAGCTCGCACCCGCCCTGGGCACGGTCTGACCCCTTTTTCTATGGGCCTGGCGGTTATGGTCCGTCGATGACTTCGCATCCCTTCCGAGCCGCCGTCGAGGCCGGCGACCACGGGGCGATGGTCGCCCAGCTGGCGCCCGACGTGGTCTTCCACACGCCGGTCCGCTTCCATCCGGTGGAGGGCCGTGACGCGGTTGCCGAGGTGCTCCGCGCGGTGATGAGGGTGTTCTCGAACTTCCGCTACACCGACGAGCTCACCGCAGAGGACGGGACGCACGCCCTGGTGTTCGAGGCGGTCGTCGGCGATCGCGAGGCCCAGGGTCTCGACCTGCTGCGCATGAACGACGACGGACTGATCGCCGACTTCACCGTCATGGTCAGGCCGCTGTCGGCGGCGCTGGCGGTCCGCGACGCGATGGGCCGCGAGCTCGGGCTCGTGCCCTAGCCCGGCCGGCGGCCTACTCCCCGACCGGGAACCGCGTGCCGGGCTCGGGGCCCCTGGCGCGCTGGCAGATCACGAACGCCTCGACCTTGCCCCTCTCGGTGCCGGTGTTCCTGACGTCCACGACCCAGGCCCAGCGCGGGTCCTCCTCCGGGGGCGCCGGCTGGGACCCCGTGATCACGAGTGGGCTGGCCTCGCCACTCACGGCCTGAGTGGTCGCGCCGCCGCTCGTGGTGACCAGGCCTCTGGGGCAGTACGCAAGGGCCTGCCCCGTGTCGCCGACCCGGACCGTCGAGAACCGCGAGCGCCGGAACACGAGCCTCGGCTTGGGCCTGGTCGAGGCCGAACGAACGCTTGGACTGAGGTCGCGCTGCCGGATCGTGCCGTCCTTGATGTCGTCGCTGGTGACGACGAAGGCCGCGACCGCGCTGCCGCCGAGGGCCACGAACAGCGCGAGGCTGGCGACGACGTTGGCGTAGCTCAGTCGAGGGCGGCGGCGCACGTGGGCGACTGTACACCCGGGCCGTTGAACCCGGCTTTATGGTCCGCCGGGATCATCGCCGATGCGTGTCGCCATCCGACACACGGCCGAGCCGCCCCGACCGCTACGGCGGAACCGAGGGCAACGAGATCCTGACGAGTGCGACCGCTCTCGTGCTCATCGCCCTGCTGCTGGCCGAGGGGGTCACCATCGTTCGCATGGACGGTCTGGTGAGTGCGCACATGTTCATCGGCATGGTGCTGATCCCGCCCATCCTGTTGAAGCTCGGAAGCACCGGCTATCGCTTCGTGCGCTACTACGCCGGCTCGCGCGCCTACCGGGCGAAGGGGCCGCCGCCACTGCCGCTTCGGCTGCTGGCGCCGGTGCTCGTGGCGACCACGGTGGCGGTGTTCGTAACCGGCGTGCTGCTCCTCGCGGCGGGCCACAAGTCGGACACGCTCCTCACGTCTCACAAGGTGAGCTTCATCGCATGGGGGGTGGTGTTCGCCGTCCACTTCCTCGCCCACGTTCCGCGAGTGGCGCGCTCCCTTCGCGCCGACTGGACGGCCGCGCGCAGGGAGGCGGTGGGCGGTGCCGGTCCGAGGGCAATGCTGGTGGCCGCCACGGTCGGCGGCGGCGCGGCGCTGGCGCTCTCGCTGCTTCCCGCGATGGACGCCTGGCACGGCGGCTAGCCGCTGGGCGCGATCACGGAGCGGCTATGTTCCGCAAACCGGTGGCCGCGCCACTTCCCAGTCACGGTGCAGTGTTCAGCAGCGAGCCGATGGCGCCGACCTTCGGGACGATCGTGACTGCGGGACCCCTGACGGACCCCGCCGCGCTCGACGCTCAGGCGGATGCGCTGCGGGAGGCAGTGCGGGTGTCCGGCGCCGTCCTGCTGCGCGGGTTTCGCTTCGACCTCGCAGCCCTGGAGGCGTTTTCCTCCCACTTCAGCGAGCGGCCGGTCGTTCATCCCAGCACGGTGCAGGGCGACAGGCGCGCCGTCACCGAGACCACGGCGACGGTCGACGGCGGCGTGCTGCCCTTCCCGTGGCACTCGGAGCTGGCGTACGCGCCGCGCCGGCCCGACCTCGTGATCTTCGCCTGCGAGCGCCCCTCGACGCAGGACGATCCGACGTCGCTCACCGACGGGTGCGCGATCGCCGACCGCCTGTCTCCGGCCGGCCGCGCGGCCGCGGATCGCGCCGTTCGCTACAGCTACGACCGGTTCGAGAGGGCCTGGCCCGCGGCGTTCGGCGGCGCGAGCTCGCGCCGCGCGGCGAGGCGGACTCTGCGCGAGATCGCGTCCGACCTCCCGGCGAACGAAGCGCTCACCTGGAGGTTCCGCCGCCGGGACGGCGGCCGCCGGGTGAACGTCCGGTACACCACGCCCATGCTCTCGACGGTCCGGTGGGGCGGGCGCCAGGCGTTCTGCAACCACGTCATCTTCCAAGAGCGCCGGCGGCCGGCGGACGTGGTCGTGCTCGACGATGGCTCGCAGATCCCGGCCACTGCCGTCGACGAGTTCGAGCGTCTTGCCGATGCGGCGTCCTACGCGATCCGGTGGCGTGAAGGGGACGTGGCGGTGGTCGACAACTCGCGCGTCATGCACGCGCGAGGCCCGGTCAGGGATCCGGCGCGGAGAATCCTCGCCCGGGCCTGCCAGGCGTCGTTCTGACCGAGTTACTCGTCCGCGTCGGCGGGTGCGGGCGTATCGCTCGGCTCGCTAGGAGGAGCTGCTGCCGCAGCAGCCTTCCGAGCGTCCTTCTTGGCCTGCTTGCGGTGTCGGCGCTCGAGCACCGCCCGCTCACGGTTGAGCTTCGCCATCGTGGTCTTTCTCTTGGAGCTGGATGCCATGCGGACTAGAGGGTCTGCACGTTCGCCGCATTCGGGCCCTTGGGCCCGGTCTCGGCGTCGTAGCTGACCTTCGCGCCCTCGGCGAGCGACTTGAAGCCGTCCCCGGCGATGCCGCTGTGGTGCACGAACAGGTCCTTGCCCTGATCGTCAGGCGTGATGAAGCCGAAGCCCTTGTCGTCGTTGAACCACTTCACGGTTCCTGTTGCCATCTTGTCCCTCCCGGGAGTTGTGTGCGGCGAAACGCGGGAGGTGCTGTGACGCAACAACAACGAACGCTGACACTGGTTCGCCGGGCCAATGCGCCCGGCACGTGAACACCAGTCTAGTCCCTCGCGCGCCTGAGTCCGGCGGCGCAGTCATTCATGAGGGCCGCATGGAGCTCAGGCTCCGCCGCCACGAAGCGCCCCCAGCCGGACTGAACCTCCGCGAACGGGATCTCGAGCTCCGCCGCGCGGTCGGCGCGCAGCCCGCTGCCGATCCGGCGCATCGCTCCGGCGGTTCGGGCCCCGCTCTTGCAATACGCGAACACGGCGCGATGCGGCCGGCGCCTCTGCCACGGCCCCGTTTCGATGGCATGGCGGAGGCCGTCGGGGCGCGCCTCGGTTTCGAAGCCCATCGGGAGCCCGATCGTGAAGAGCGCGAACAGAGAGATGCCGGGGGTCTCCTTGCCCTTCCCGGTCATGCTGCGAAGTAGCGCCCCCTCGAGCCCCGGCTGCGGGGAGTATGCGCGCCGGCGGTTGAACGAAAGGCGTCCGTCCACAGGACGGGGATGCGGAAGCGGCGCGAGGTCGATCGTGTCCTGCTCGCATAGCGCCCAGGCGGCGACGGCCATGAGCAGCTCCGCGAGACCGGCGTCGTCGGCGGGCGCCGGGGCGAGCCGGTCTCGGAAGACGTACATGAGCGTGCTCGCCGACGTCGCCGCGTCAATCACGAAGCGGCTCCCGCCGTTAGACTCGCGGCCGCATGGCCGACGAGATCGAGCTCCACTTCATCGACGACGAGCCGCCGGCGGCCGCTCTGCAGCGCTGGCGCACCGACCCCCCCGCGCTCATCCGGGAGGGGAGGTTCGAGATCATCGACGAGTCCTACAACTCGCTGACCTTCGAGTCGCGCTTCTTCGACACGCCGATGAAGGTCCTCATGGTGGCGACGCTCGGGCTCGGCTGGCTCATGAGCAAGATCACGCCGATGCAGAGCATCTGGAAGTTCACCGTGCGTTTCGACTCCGAGGGCGAGGGCGATCGGCGCACGAAGGTGACGATTCTCGGTCACGCGTCCGAGGAGACCCGCGCCGCGCTCGGCGAAGTTGCCGCCGAGCACGGCGGAGCGGTCGATCTCAGAGTCGGCGCCTGACCCTCACATCTCCGCGAGGAGCTCGGCCTTCTTCGCTGCGAACTCGTCGTCGTTGATGAGGCCCGAGTCACGCATCTCGCCCAGCTTCTTGAGCTTGGCGGCGGGGTCCTCGGCCGCCGCGTTGGCCTTCGCCGCGAGCATCGCGTCGTTGGCCGCGTTGCCGTAGGTCGCCTGCATTCCGGCCTGAACCGCGGCCATATCCCCGCCGGCCGCGGCGATCGAGGCCTGCTGGGCGTCCCACTGAACCGCGATCCGCTGCGGATCCTGGGCGTCGATCTTGATCGGCAGCTCCATCCCGGCGGTGATCGCGGCCTTCATCCGCGCCGCGGTGAACACGTAGTTGACCTCGTACGGCTCGCCGCTCAGCGGGTGCACCTCGAGTGGGATCTGCATAGCGAACCTGTCGCCGGGGACCGGCGTGGTGAAGCCCTTCGCGACGGCCTTGGCCGGCGTGCCGTTCTTCAGGATCTCGCGCTCGCCGCGATCGTCCGCCACGGCGGCGATGTCCTTGAACGCGCCCTTGATCGACGGCATGCCGCCGTGGTGGTCGCTGAGTCCCTTCAGGTCCTTCATGCCCTTGAACAAGCCCATGTGCGAATCCTCCTTGGAGTGTTGGTGGCTACCAGCCGTAGATGAGGGCGGTCGTGGGTGAATCGGGGTCGTACTTGACCGTGATCGACTTGCCCTCGGAGAGGTCCTCCATCTGCGCCGGGAGCATCGACTGCGAGATGGTGGTCTGGAACGGATCGCCGCCGTCGGCCGGCCTGATCGAGACGTCGAACTC
>JAXDHW010000120.1:0-4390 GCA_034664365.1 Thermoleophilaceae bacterium | reverse complement strand
TGTTCTTCACGGCGATCGCCATCTGGCAGATCACCGGCGACGGCGAGGCTCAGGAGTTCGAGGGCTGGGCCCTGATCGCGCTGTACGTGATCCTGGCGACGTTCGCGCTCTACGAGTAGCGCGTTGGCGTCCGCCGGGCGGGCCAAGATCCGGCCCGGTGCCCCGCACCCGCCCTGTCTTCGCGTTCTATCTGGTGCTGATCGTCGGCGGGATCGTCGCGGCGATCGTCATCGGCCTCCTGCGCGCGCGGGACGACCCGGGCGCCCGCCGCGCCGTCACGAGGTTCTCGGCCGCGGTGCGGCAGCACGACGGCGCCGCCGCCTGCGCCGAGCTCAGCGCGGGCACGATCAAGTCGCTCGAGGACCAGCAGGGCGGGAGCTGCGACAAGGCGGTGCTGCAGCTCGGCCTGTCCGGCGGACGCGTCGTGAAGAGCGACGTGGCGGAGCGGTCGGCCAAGGTCGACGTGCAGCAGGACGGCAGTGTCTTCGTGGACCAGACGCGGAAGGGCTGGCTGATCACGGCGTTCGGCTGCAAGCCGGTCAAGGCGCGGCCGTACGACTGCGAGGTGCAGGAGTGAGGGGCCTGCGCGCCTTCGCGCGCGACAACGGCCTCAGCCTGGTCTTCGGGCTGCTCTTCATCGTGGTCCTCGTGTTCCAGGCGATCGCCGGCCACAACGAGTACAACGACGAGCAGCGGCAGCACAACTCGGAGCAGATCAGCCTGTCGCGCTACGTCACGTCGGCGCGCTTCTCCGTCGCGGTCCTCGAGAACTGGCAGTCGGAGTACCTCCAGTTCACGCTCTTCATCCTGCTCACGGTCTGGTTCCTCCAGCGCGGGTCGCCGGAGTCCAAGGAGATGGGCAAGGCGGGCGGCGAGTCGGACGAGGAGCAGAAGGTCGGCGAGCACGCGGAGCCCGAGTCGCCGCTCTGGGCGCGCGTCGGGGGTCTGCGCACCGCCCTGTACTCGAACTCGCTGGTGATAGTGATGGGCCTGATCTGGGTGGGGTGCTGGTTCGCGCAGTCGGTCGCGGGCTGGACCGACTACAACGCCGAACGGCTCGGCCACCACCTCGACTCGCTCTCGTACGTCAAGTACCTGACCACCGCCGGGTTCTGGGAGCGCTCGCTCCAGAACTGGCAGTCCGAGCTCCTCGCGGTCGGCTCGATGGCGATCTTCGCGGTCTACCTACGCCAGCGCGGCTCGCCGGAGTCGAAGCCCGTCGGGGCGCCGCACCACGCCACCGGCGTGGAGGGCTGAGACTCGCCGCCGTCTACTTGAACGCCGGCGCGCCGACCGCCACCAGCAGCAGCCCGAGCACGCCGAGCACCACCGCCACGATGACCCCGCCGAGTGCGTTCTCCCACTCGATGGTGTCGCCGCGCACGGCGGTCTGAACGATCACGAAGACAACACAGCCCACCGCGGTGATCGCGGCGGAGAAGATCAACCCGGCCGGGTAGGGGATCTTCGTGGCGATCACGCTCAGGGCGTCCATCGCGCGGATCGTACATCGAGCGGAGCCGTCGCGGAAGGGGAGAGTGTCGCGCAGCACCCCCCATCCCCGGTACGGGGTAATTGGGGGACGCGGCGCTAGTCCGACAGGTCGCGGTAGGGCGCCACGAGGATCGTGTCGCCGATCGGCGACCACTCGAAGCTGCTGAAGCCGATGTACTCAGAGCGCGGCCTGAAGTCCGCGAGCATACGCGCGGTCTTTCCGTCGTAGGGGCCCACCTTGACCTGGGCCCCGAGCCGCTCGCGGTCGTCGGTCCACGCGATGGTCCGCCCATCGGGCGCGAGCGCCACGTGGGCGTAGTCGTCGAGCGGGCGGCCGATTCGGTGGGCCTCCCCCGACCGCGATATCAGCAGCGCGCGGTGGTGTCCGTACTCCTCCTGCGCGAACACGTGCTCCCCGTCCGGCATCCATCCGAAGTCGCGCAGCTCCTTTCCACTCCGCAGCCGCCGCCGGTGAGTTCCGTCCACCCGAGCGATCCAGAGGTCGTGCTGGTCACCGTTCCCGGCTGTGGCGTAGAGGATCGCCCGGCCGGATGGGGATAGGCGCGGGGCGTCCTCGGTGTCGGAGATCAGCTTCCGAGGGTGGGCGCCGTCGCGTGCGATCGACCAGATGTCGCTCGTGTGCCGGTCCTGTGCCCGCGCCTTCACGTAGTAGATGGTCCGGCCGTCGGGCGACCAGGCGGGATGGCCGTAGACGCGGTGCTGCCCCACGTCGTGGCGGCTCCCGTCAGTCGAGAGCACGAGGAGGGCGGTCTGGTCGCGCCCCTTCGGCAAAACCACCGTGGCGAAGCGCTCGCAGTCGGGCGACGGCGAAGCGAGGGCGATCCATCCGCCACCCGCGTTCATCCGGTGGAGAACGCGGCCGTCG
The DNA here is from genome assembly GCA_034664365.1 of Thermoleophilaceae bacterium. Classification (GTDB taxonomy): domain Bacteria; phylum Actinomycetota; class Thermoleophilia; order Solirubrobacterales; family Thermoleophilaceae; genus AC-37. The sequence goes on along the minus strand of JAXDHW010000120.1, from coordinate 2,010 downwards.
TCGGCGGAGAGCACCTTCACGTGGGGCCGGCTGATCGCCACGATGCGCCGGCCGCCGGCGCACCACGTCGGGCTGTCGTGCTCCTCGGGGCCGCTCGTCAGCCGCCGGACGCCGCCGTTCGGGTCGACGAGGAAGACCTGCGTCCTGAGGCCGACCTTGCGCACCCCGTGCCCGGCACCCGCGGCCACGCCCGCGCAGCTCGCGGCGACCATCGCCACGACGACCCCCGCCCGAACGACCCTCGACGCCACAGCGACATTTTGGCGCTCCTGGCCGGTCGCACGCGACGCCAACAAGTTACCCCGCTGTTACCCCACGCTCGGAATCGAGAGGCCGGCGGTCGATCGGAGGTGACGAAGCCGCTTGCAGAGCGGAAGGTGTCAGTAGCTCCGGGTGGATTCGAACCACCGACCTCGCCATTATGAGTGGCGCGCTCTAACCGCTGAGCTACGGAGCCGGGCGGGATCCGAGTCTAGTCAGCGACAATCGCGCGGTGCCTGAGCCAGCGCCGCTCCTCCTGGCAGTCCCGAACGTCAGCGAGGGCGCAGATCCCGGGGCGATCGCGGCGATCGCCGACGCGTTCGCTCCCGCGGCGGTGCTCGACGTCCACTCCGACCCCGACCACGGGCGGAGCGTGTTCACGCTCGCCGCACGCCAGGGCGAGCTGGCGCGCGCGCTGGTCGCGGGCGCACGCGCGGCAGCCGAGCGGATCGACCTGCGCGCACACGCAGGATCGCACCCACATGTGGGGGCCCTCGACGTGGCGCCGGTCGTCCACCTCGACGCCGCGACGCGCGGCGCCGCCGTGGCCGAGGCGCTCACGGCGGCGGCGTTGATCGGCGACGAGGCCGGGCTGCCGGTGTTCCTCTACGGCGAGCTCGCCACCGCGCCCGACCGGCGGGAGCGGGCCGCGCTCCGCAGCGGTGGGCCGGGCCGGCTCGCGCAACGCGTCGCAGCGGGCGAGCTCACGCCCGACTTCGGACCGCGTCACGTGGAGCCGGTGCACGGCGCCGTGCTCGTCACCGCACGTCCACCGCTCGTGGCGTTCAACCTCGATCTCGCGACCGACGACGTGGAGCTCGCGCGGCGCATCGCAGCGCGCCTGCGCGAGTCCGGCGGCGGGCCGCCGGGCGTGCGCGCGATCGGCCTCCTCCTTCCGCACCGCGGTCGCGCGCAGGTCTCGCTCAACGTCCACGACCACCGCGCCGTGCCCCTCGCCGCGCTCGTGGAGCTCGTTGCCGCGCAGGCCCCGATCGCCGAGGCGGAGCTGGTCGGGCTGGCGCCGGCGGCGGCGCTCGAAGGCCTCCCTGACGACCTCTCGCTCCGCGGCTTCGACCCCGACCGGCACGTGATCGAGAACGCGTTACGCTCAGCCGGGCTCTAAGTCGATGGCGCAGACCAAGCGAAAGCGGAAGCATCGCGGTACCCAGGCCGGCACCGTCGAGGCGCGCGGCCGCACGGGGCGCCGCCCGCAGACGCCGGTCGAGGCCAAGAAGGTCGCGCGCGAGCGGCGCACCAGCAGGCTCGACCGCCCACCCACGTGGCGCAGCGCGCTCAACCGCGCCGCGATCTCGGCGGCGATCTTCGCGGTCGCCGTCGTCGTGATCTTCGGCCGGCCGGTCGCGGCCGCGGTGATGCTCGGCGTCGTGATGGTGGTGCTCTACCTGCCCATGAGCTACTACACGGACCGCTTCCTCTACAACCGGCGCCAGCGGCAGAAGCAAGGCCGGCCCGGGCGCTAGCCTGCCATCCCAATGGACGTACGCCAGTTCACCGTCGGTCCGTTCATGGAGAACTCGTACCTGATCCGTCGGGACGGGTCGGACCGCGCGCTGTTCGTGGATCCGGGCGACGAAGCCCCCAAGCTGCTCGCCGCGATCGACGCGCTCGGTGTCACGCTCGACGGGATCCTCCTCACCCACACGCACATCGACCACGTCGGCGCCGTCGCGCCGGTGGCCAAGGCGACCGGCGCCCCGGTCTACTGCCCCGCGCTCGAGGTCCCCGTCC
>JAXDHW010000053.1:0-2885 GCA_034664365.1 Thermoleophilaceae bacterium | reverse complement strand
AGGCCGAACTTGCCCAGCTCGCGGCCGTGGCCCGACTGCTTGTAGCCGCCGAACGGGGCGAGCGGGTTGAAGGTGGCGCCGTTGATCTCGATCTGGCCGGTGCGGATCCGGCGCGCGACGCGCTTGGCGTGCTCCGGATCCCCCGACCACACGCCGCCGGCCAGACCGTAGATCGTGTCGTTCGCGATCGCGATCGCCTGGTCCTCGTCGTCGTAGGGGATCAGGACCAGCACCGGTCCGAAGATCTCCTCCTGGGCGATCGTCATGTCCGGCCGGACCTCGGAGAAGACGGTCGGCTTGACGAAGTAGCCGCGGTCGAGGCCCTCGGGAGCCCCGTCGCCGCCGGCCACGAGCTTTGCGCCCTCCTCCTGGCCCTTCTTGATGTAACCCTGCACTCGCTCGCGCTGGGTGTCCGACACCAGCGGGCCGAGCCGCGTGTCGGGCTCGAGCGGATCGCCGACCTTGATCTGCTCGACCACCGCCGCCGCGATCTGCTCCGCCGCCTCGAGCTTCTCGCGCGGCACGAGCATGCGGGTCAGGGCGCTGCAGGTCTGGCCCGAGTTGAGGTAGCACTTGCCGATCCCGTCGACAACGGCGGCCTGGAGATCGGCGTCGTCGAGGATCACGTTTGGCGACTTTCCGCCCAGCTCGAGCGCCACGCGCTTGACCGTGCCGGATGCCACCTCGCTCACGCGCCTGCCCGCTCGCGTGGAGCCGGTGAACGAGATCATGTCGATCTCCGGGTGCGCCGCCATCGGCTCCCCCACCCCCGGCCCGTCGCCGGAGACGAGGTTGAAGACGCCGGCCGGCAGCCCGAGCTCGTCGATGATCTCCGCGAGCACGAACGCGCTGAGCGGCTTGACCTCGCTCGGCTTGACGATCACGGCACAGCCCGCCGCCAGCGCCGGCGCCACCTTGGCGGCCACCTGGTGCAGCGGGTAGTTCCAGGGAGTGATGCAGCCGACGACGCCGACCGGCTCGCGCACGATCAGCGAGTTGCCGACCTGCTCCTCCCACTGCGTCTCCTCGACCACGTCCGGCATCGAGGAGAAGTCCATCGCGGGCAGCCCCGCCTGGATCATCGTGGACAGGTTGAGCGGCATCCCGACCTCGCGGGACACGAGCAGGGCGATCTCCTCCCCGCGCTCCGCGAGCTTGGCCCCGATCGCCTGGCACGCCTCGGCGCGCTCGTACGGCGAGACCTGCGACCACTGCTCGAACGCCGGCCGTGCGGCCTTGACGGCCCGATCGAGATCCTCGGCGTCGCCGGCCGGCACCGTGCCGATGACGGCTTCGGTGGTGGCATCGATCACCTCGAACGTCCCGCTGCCGTGCGGCTCGACCCACTCGCCCCCTATGAACAGGCGATCGCGGACGATCGGCTCCACGTCATGGGTGGGTGTCGCTGGTGCCTGTGTCTCAACGGCCATTCGAGTCTCCCTTTATTGAAATCAGTTACTTGGCAGCCGCGGCCTCACGCGACGCCGCGCCCACCTCCGAAGCCAGCGCCTCCGCCGTGCGGTGCGCCAGCGCCATGATCGAGACCATCGGGTTGGTGCCCGAGGGCGTGGGGAACGCGCTGCCGTCGCCGATCCACACGCCCTTCGTGTCGTGCAGCTCGCCCCACGGCCCGGCGACCGACGTGTCGCGATCCTTGCCCATCCGGCACGACCCCATCTGGTGCGCGCTGAACAGCCGCTGCCCGCCGCCTCGCTGCGGCACACGCCAGCAGCGCTCCACGAACGCCTCGAAGTCGTCGCCGTAGCGCCATCCGGGCAGGCCGCCGGCGAGTGAGAAGATCGCCTTCGCGCCTGCCGCGTGGTGCAGCCGGACCTGCGCCTCCACGCCGTGGCGCGAGCGGCGCACGTCGTCCGGATGATCCACCGAGTACCACGGCACAGCCTCGCCGCTGCCGTCGATCTCCACGCGTCCGTGCCCGCGGTCGCGCAGCAGCGAGACCAGCGTTGACCCGTAGCGGAAGTCGGCCATCCGCTCCTTGTGGGCCGCACCGCCCGTCCACGGGATCGCCGAGCCGCCGATCGCGGGGGCGTACTGCGCCGCCTCGACCAGGAAGCCGTAGCCCGACCCGTCCGGGTTCTCGAACTCGTGCGAGAGCCCTGTCTGCGGAGCGCCCCACCACGCGCGCTGGTCCTCGGAGTAGATGCCGATCGTGGCGTTGGCCGGGTGCAGGCGCAGGTACTGCCCCACCGCCGGCCCGCCGATGCCCGAGCGCAGCAGCAGCGCGGGCGACTCCAGCGCCCCGCACGCCACAACCACATGCGGCGCGCGCACGGTGACCGCCCGCTGCTCCGTGCCGTCGGCGCCCGTGTAGACCGCCTCGACACCCGCCGCACGCCCATTTTCCACCAGCACCCGCTGTGCCCGCGTGCGGGTGAGGATCTCGGCATCGTTCTCGGAGGCGTCGAGCAGCCACGTCTTGTCCGCGCTCTGCTTGGAGCCCGACTGGTCGCCGAAGCCGATGTAGCCCGCCGTGTCGGGCGAGTACTTCGACAGGTCCGCGTTGCGCACGATCGTGGCGAAGTGCCAGCCGAGCGCCTCGCAGCCCTCCCTCATGCGCTGCTGCGGCCCGTTCAGGTCGCTCGCCTCGTCGTTGGCACCGATCCGCTCCATCACGGCATCGAGGTGACGGTCGTAGTCCGAGCCGTCCACGCCCTCGAGGCCGAACTCGCCGGCCCACTCCTCGCGTACCCAGTCGCGGGTGCGCAGGCAGTTGGTCCAGTTGACCACGGTGCCGCCGCCGAGCGTGGTGCCCGCCTGGAGCGAGATGTTGCCGTCGGCGGTCGGGGTCGGGCCCCCGCGCCAGTACATCTCCTGGTAGGCCTTCAGCTCGAGCTGCGTGAAGTCGGACTCGTTGTAGTAGCCGG
>JAXDHW010000027.1:0-3462 GCA_034664365.1 Thermoleophilaceae bacterium | reverse complement strand
CGCCGTCGCGGCGGCCGAAGCCCGTGGCGATCACGGTCACGCGCAGGTCGTCGGTCGCGCCATCGTCGATGACCGCTCCGAAGATGATGTTCGAGTCCGACGAAGCGGCGCTCTGGATGATCTCCGCGGCCTCGTTGACCTCGAACAGGCCGAGGTCGTTGCCGCCGGTGATGTTGAGCAGGATCCCGGTCGCGCCCTCCACCGACTGCTCGAGGAGCGGGCTCGAGATCGCCGCCTTGGCGGCCTCGGCGGCGCGGTTCTCGCCGTTCGCCGTGCCGATCCCCATCAGCGCCGAGCCGGCGTCGGCCATGATCGTCCGGACGTCGGCGAAGTCGAGGTTGATCAGGCCGGGGATCGTGATCAGGTCGGTGATGCCCTGCACGCCCTGGCGCAGCACGTCGTCGGCCGCGCGGAAGGCGTCGAGGATGCTCGTGCGCCGCTCGACGATCCCGAGCAGCTTCTCGTTCGGGATCACGATCAGCGTGTCGACCTGGTCGCCGAGGTGGTCGATGCCGTCGCTGGCCTGGCGCGAGCGCTGGCTCCCCTCGAACGTGAACGGGCGCGTGACCACGCCGACCGTGAGGGCGCCGATCTCCTCCTTGGCGATCTCGGCGATCACCGGCGCGGCGCCGGTGCCCGTTCCGCCGCCCTCGCCCGCGGTGACGAAGACCATGTCCGCGCCCTTCAGCGCCTCCTTGATCTCGTCGCGGCTCTCGTTGGCCGCGCCGTAGCCCGTCTCCGGGTTGGCGCCGGCGCCGAGCCCGCGCGTGAGCTGCGCACCGATCTGAAGCTTGATGTCGGCGTCGCACATCTGCAACGCCTGGGCGTCGGTGTTCACCGCGATGAACTCCACGCCCTTCAGGCCGGCGTCGACCATGCGGTTGACGGCGTTCGTGCCGCCACCACCAACGCCGACGACCTTGATGACCGCCAGGTAGCTCCCCGTGTCCATCGCTCCCAGTTCCCTTAGTTCGCCTTGCTCAGGCAGTGAATTCCGGGCCTTCTTCCGTCTGACACTCGAGCAATGCTTGAGAGTTGCCCGTCATGCCAAACGCCGGAATTTGGGCACTGTAGGGGGTTTTGCGCCGTCCTGTCAATCCGCGGCATGATTTCGTGCGAGCGGCAAGGCTCGAGTGATGGTCGAGTGTTGGCGTTTTCTCGACCTGTGGTCGAGGGTTGACGGCCCTGACCGATCACGGGGTGGTGCCGGCCGGCGCCGCACCAGTAGTGGGGACTGTCCCCGCGGCCGGCGGCGCGGCGGTGCCCGCCGCTCCAGAAGCGGGACCGGCCGCCTGAGGCGCGGGAGTGGGGACTGTCCCCGTGGTGGTTGCTCCGTGCTGCACCGGCTGCCCGGGCGGCGCGTCCGGCTGGTCGTCGGCCGGCGCAGGTGCGACGTCCAGCCCGCCGGCGACCGGGCGGTCGGGCAGCCGCACGTCCACGTACGACGCGCCGCGGCTCGTGCCGTCGGCGAGGATCGACGCGGCCACGGTCCACTTGAGCGACAGACGGTCGGCGCCGCCGAGGATCACCTGCGGGCCGTTGCGGATGTAGGCGACGACGCCCTTGCCGGGGAGCTCGCGCATCCGCAGGATCCGCGCCCTCAGCACGCTCGGCGCCGCGGCGGCGGCCGCCACCAGGCGAAGCGCACGGCCGTGACCGAGCCGCTGGCCGGAGGGCAGCGCGCCGACGTCCACAGTGGGCAGCGACCGCGGGATCGGGCGCACGTCCGCCAGGAGGACGCCCCCCGCTCCGACCGCCACGCGCTCGGAGCCGTACGCGAGGACGGCGACGGGGGCCTTCTCGACCACCTCGATCCGAATCGCGTGCGGGAAGCTGGTTGTCACGTGGATCGCCTCGACGGTGGCGCCGGCGGCGAGCGCCTTCCGCAGCGCGTCCTCGTCCACGTGCAGGGTGGTCATGTCGCGTGCGGCCGCGATCAGCGCGGCCCGCTCGCGCGGCGCCTCGGTCCCGGTGAGCCCGGTGACGCTCACGCGCTCGACGCTCACGAGCGACGAGTCCCGGAACCAGAACATGTACGCGGCGGCCAGCAGCGCGGCGAGGACCGCCCCGACCAGAAGCCGCCGGCGCCCGGTGGTCGACAGGCCCCCGCCGCGGCGAACCGACCCCGCCGCGTGCCGGAACACGTCCGCGGCGCGCGGGAGCGTCCGGCGCCCGAGTGCCACGGCGCTCCTCACGACCGCAGCGCCTCCGTGTCGACGTCGCCGAGCAGCTGGACCTCGGGCTCGAGCTCCAACCCGAAGCGCTCGCGCACCCGCCGCCGGCCCTCGCCCATCAGGGCGATCACGTCGGCCGTGGTGGCGTCGCCCATGTTCTCGACGAAGTTCGCGTGCTTCTCGGAGAAGCGGGCCCCGCCGACGGTCAGGGCGCGGCACCCGGCCGCGTCGAGGAGCTGACCGGCGCTGCGCCCCTCTGCGCGCGGGTCGTCGGGGTTCTTGAAGGTCGAGCCGAAGGTCTTGATCCCGGACGGCTGCGCCGCCCGGCGCTGGGAGCGCATCTCCGCGAGGGTCCGCTTGACGGCGGCGGGCTCAGCCGGCGCCAGCCCGAACGACGCCCGCGCCACGACCTCACCGGGCTCGAGGTTGGAGCTGCGATAGGCGAAGCCGAGCTCGTCGGGCGTCCGCCGCTCCACCGTCCCGGGGCGCGCGACCTCCACCCACTCGAGCACGCGCGAGAGGTCGCCGCCGTAGGCGTTCGCGTTCATCCGCACGGCGCCGCCGACGGTGCCGGGGATGTTCACGCCGAACTCGAGGCCGGTGAGCCCGAGCCGCGCCGCCGCGGCCGCCGCCTGCGGAAGCCGCGCCCCGCCGCCGCAGACCAGCCGCCGACCATCCGGCACGATCGTGGCCAGGTCGTCCACCAGCTTCAACACGAGTCCGCGAAAGCCATCATCGGCTACCAGCAGGTTCGATCCCGAGCCCACCACTCCTACCCGCACACCCTGCTCGCGCGCCCACTCGAGGAGCTCCGCCAGGCGCTCGGGCGAGTCCGCGCGGGCGAACCAGTCCGCCACGCCGCCGGTGCGGATGGTGGTGAGGCGGGCCAGCGGGTAGTCGCGGGCCAGCCCGTCCGGCTCGGCGCTCATGCCGCCCGGCTCCCGGCGGGCTCCACCGGCGGGCCCGTCACCAGCCGCTCCGCGAGCCGGTCCACGTCCCCCGCGCCGAGCGTCAGGAGCACGTCGCCATCGCGCAGGATCGACACCAGGAGTCGCTCTGCGTCGGCCATCGCGGGCGTCCAGTAGACCGGCCGGCCGCCCGCGGCGTCCGCCGTGGCCGTGGCCACGAGCCAGCCGCTGACTCCCGGATAGTCCTCGGCCCGCTCGCGCGCGGGGTAGACGTCGAGCACGCAGGCCGCGTCGGCGAGCGCCAGCGCCCGGCCGAACTCGCGCGCCAGGCGCTTCGTGCGCGAGTAGAGGTGCGGCTGGAAGCAGGCGATCAGCCGCCG
>JAXDHW010000184.1:0-4291 GCA_034664365.1 Thermoleophilaceae bacterium | reverse complement strand
GGCGGTGCTGGTGAGCGGCGGCACGGGGTCCGGCAAGACCACCACGCTCGGCGCGCTGTCCGGAGCGATTCCCGACGGCGAGCGGATCGTGACGATCGAGGACGCGGCGGAGCTGCGGCTGCGGCAGCGGCACGTCGTGCGGCTGGAGTCGCGACCGGCGAACGTCGAGGGCAGGGGAGAGGTCACGATCCGCCAGCTCGTGCGCAATGCGCTCCGGATGCGCCCGGACCGGATCGTGGTCGGCGAGGTGCGCGGGGCGGAGGCGCTCGACATGCTCATGGCGCTCAACACCGGGCACGAGGGGTCGCTCACGACGGTGCACGCCAACTCGCCCGAGGACGCGCTGCGCCGGGTCGAGACGCTCGCGCTGATGGCGGGCGTCGGGCTGCCGCACGCCGCGGTGCGCGAGCAGGTGGCGAGTGCGCTCGACCTGGTGGTGCACCAGTCGCGCGGACCGGACGGGTCGCGGCGCGTCCAATCGGTGGCGGAGGTGGTGCGCGTGCCCGGCGGCGCGGGCACGCGCGAGCTCTACCGGTTGCGCGCGGGACGGCCGTTCTGGCGGCCGCCGTCCGAGGGCGGGCTGGCCGGGCGCGTCGGGGCGGTGGCCGGCGGGGCGGAGCGGTGAGCGCGGGCGTTCCACTCGAGTCCACAGCGATGGCGCCGTCAACGGCTGCGATCGCGCGCCCGGGGGTGCGCTGACCATGGCGGCCGGGCTCGCCTTCTTCGGCGCCGCGCTGGCGGTGGCGGCCCTCGCCACGTCCTGGCCAGAGGCCGTGCTTGCCGCGCGCACTCGGGCGCCGCGCCTCGCCGCGGTGATCGCCGATGCCGCTCGGGTGCCGCTGCGCGCCGGTCGCGACGGCCGCGCGCCGGGGCTCGCGGACCGCCGTCGCCTGCTCGTCGCCAGCGCGGCCTGCGCGCTCGCCGGTGGCTGGTTCCTCGGCGGGCCGCTGCTCGGTTTCGCGGCCTCGGTGGGCGCTCCGTTCGCGGCGGCGCGCGTCCTCGCCGGCGCTCGTGAGCGCTACCGCCGGGCCGTGGACGCCGGCGCGCCGGCGATGGCCACCGCGCTCGCCGACGCCCTCGTGGGCGGGCACTCGGTGCGAGGAGCGATCGCGGAGGCGGCGCTCGGCCTGGACGGTCCCGCCGGGGCGGAGCTGCGACGAGCCGCGGGCGAGCTGGCTCTCGGGGCCCGCACCGAGGCGGCGCTCGAGGCCATGCGCGCGCGGGCGGGCTCGCACGGCGTGGACACCATCGTGGCCGCCGCGCTGCTCCAGCGGGGCGCGGGCGGCGACCTCGCCCGGCTGCTGCGCGACTGCGCCCGTTCGCTCGAGGATCACGCGCGCCTCGAGCACGACGCCCGGGCCGCCACGGCACAGGCGCGCTTCACGGGGTTGATCGTCGTACTGCTGCCGTTCGGCGGCGCTCTGCTCGCCGAGCTCGCGAGCCCCGGCTACCTGATGCGGCTCGGCGGCTCCGTCCTCACAGCGTGGCTCGGGGGGATGGCGCTGGTCATGCAGGGGGTGGCGGCGGTGCTGATTCGCAGGCTGGGGAAGGTGCGGCCGTGAGCGTGGCGGTACTGCTCGCCGCGGTTGGGACGGGGCTGGCCGTGCTCGGGGTCGGCTCACTCGTTTCGCCCACGGCACGACGCGAGCGCGGGCGGGCGGGCGGCTCGAGGGGACGCGACGGCATCGCGGCCGCCGCCGTGCGCCTCGCCGCGCTTGCGGGCCGGCGCGCCCGCCGGCGGCTCGGCGTCGCGGCGCCAACCGGCCTCGCGCCGCGACTCGCCGCGGCCGGTGCGCCGGCGGGCCTCGGGGTCCGCGAGCTGATGGGAGCCAAGCTCGCGGCGGCGGTGGCGGGCGGCATCGGCATCCTCCCGCTCGCGACCCTGGCGCCCGGCCGCCTCGGGCTCGCGCTCGCGGCAACCGGCCCGGCCGCCGGCTTCCTCGCACCCGACTGGTGGCTCGCCCGCCGTGCCGCGGCCCGCGCGCGGGTGGTACGGCGCGACCTCCCGGCGCTGATCGACCTGCTGCGCGTGTCGGCGGAGGCCGGAATGTCGCCGGTCGCCGCGCTGGCCGCCGTGGGAGGCCGCGCCACGGGTCCGCTCGCCGCGGAGTGGACGGCGGTGGGGAGGGAGGTCGAGCTCGGGCTGCCGCTGGCGGTCGCCCTCGAGCGATCCGAGCGGCGTCTCCCGCTGCCCGAGGTCCGCGCGCTCTGGTCCGCGCTCCTGCGGGCGCAGCGCCACGGCGCCCCGCTGGGCGAGACGCTCGCCGCGCAGGCGCGCGAGGCGCGGCTGGCCCGCCGGCGCCGGATCGAGGAGGAGGCGGCCAGGGCCGGACCCAAGATCCAGCTCGTCGTCGCCCTCCTGCTCGTGCCGTCGGTCCTGCTCCTGGTGGCAGCGGCGCTGGCGGCGGCGATGCTCGACGGCGGCGGCCTCCCCGTCTTCAGCTGAGGCGGGGGCGGGGGACTGCGGCCGCAAATAGCGACCTTCCGCGGCGACTGGGCCGTTTGACGGGCCATGAACAACCCTGAAACGGCCCAGTGGCCGGTAGGGCGGGCCGAGCGGCCGGGGGCCTGATTCCGCAATCCGCCGTGCACAGCGGCGATCTGCAAGCGCAATCCCGCAAGGACCTGGGACGGCGCCCCACCCTCTGATAGTCACTTGTTTCCGCTCCACAAGTGGGCTCAGACCCCGTGGCGAGCGGTGCGCAGGGACGCTTCTGCAACCCTGTGGAGAGATGTGTTGCAGAGTGGGGAGTTGTGGGTTATAGTGGCGCCGCCTTCATGGACCGGGGTGGCGGAGCTCCTCCCACTCCGCCACCTCGGTCCCGAAGACTTCCCCGCCCCCCATGAAGAGGGACCTCGGACACAGTGGCGTTCCGCGGGCACTACGAATACGCGCTCGACGCGAAAAACAGGCTCAACGTGCCGGCCAAGATCCGCGCGGCCTTCTCCGGAGGGGTGGTTCTGGCCCAGGGGCTCGAGCCCTGCGTGACGATCTGGGTGCCGGACGAGTTCGAGCGTTGGACGCAGAGCTTCCTCTCGAACCTGAATCCGCTGAGCCCGGAGCGTCGCAAGCTCACGCGCTACTTCGCGGGCACGTCGTTCGACGCCGAGCTCGACTCCGCGGGTCGCGTGACCCTCAACCAGGCGCTGACCGATCACGCGGGGATCGAGCGCGAGGTCGTGATCGTCGGGAATCTGGACCACCTCGAGGTCTGGGACCGGGGCCGCTGGGGCGAGGAACGCAGCTCGCTCAACCAGGAGATATCCGGAATCGCTGAGAGCCTTGGCCATCCTTCTTGACATGACGCGCACTCACGTACCGGTGCTGGCCGGCGAGCTGATCGAGCTCCTCGACCCGCGCCCGGGCGATACCGCCGTGGACTGCACGTTCGGCGACGGCGGCCACGCGCGCCTGGTGGCGGGACGAATCGGTCCTGGCGGCACCCTGATCTGCGTCGACCGCGATCCCGCCGCCGAGGAGCGCTTCGAGAGCTTCGCCCGCGAGGTCGACTGCCAGACCCGCTTCCTGCGCATGGAGTACGCCGACGCGCTCGAGCTCCTGCGAGCGGAGGGCCTCGAGGCGGACATCGTCTACCTCGACCTGGGCGTCTCGTCGATGCAGGTCGACACCTGGGAGCGCGGCTTCTCGTACTCCTACGACGCGCCGCTCGACATGCGGATGGACCCGGGCCAGGAGCTCGACGCGCGCGAGGTCGTGAACGACTGGGACGAGCGCCGGCTGGCGCAGCTCTTCCGCAGCTACGGCGAGGAGCGCTTCGCCCGCCAGATCGCACGTGCGATCGGGCGCCGGCGCGAGCGCGAGCCGATCGAGACGACGAACGAGCTGGTCGAGACGATCAAGTCCGCCGTGCCGGCGCCGGCGCGGTTCGGCGGGGGACACCCCGCCAAGCGGGTGTTCCAGGCGATCCGGATCGCCGTGAACGACGAGCTGGGATCGCTCGATCGCGTGCTGCCGCCGGCCTGGACGCTGCTCCGGCCCGGCGGGCGGCTCGCCGCGATCGCCTTCCATTCGCTCGAGGACCGGCGCGTCAAGCGCTTTCTCGCCGCTCGCGCGCGCGGGTGCATCTGTCCGCCCGACCTGCCGATCTGCGCCTGCGGCCGCACGCCCGAGGCCGAGCTGCTCACCCAGCGCGCCGTGGCCCCGACCGCCGGCGAGATCGCCCACAACCCGCGCGCGAGCTCGGGCCGTCTCCGGGCCGCCCGCAAGCTCGACCCGGTCGCCGGCTGATGGCGCGCACGTCCGCCGCCCGCGCCGAGCCCGCGCCCGCGC
>JAXDHW010000241.1:0-7348 GCA_034664365.1 Thermoleophilaceae bacterium | reverse complement strand
GTGATCCTCAAGCAGGTCGACGACAACAAGTTCAAGGTCCGTGCGAAGGGCCTGGCAAGCGAGATCAGGAAGAAGAGCCCGGATCTCGTGGGGATGCAGGAGGTAGCGCTATGGCGCACCGGCCCGTGCACCGAGAGCCCGATCCCGCCGAAGGCGAAGACCGTGCGCTACGACTACCTCAAGCTCCTGCTGGCGCGGCTCAACAAGGACACGAAGCGCTACCACACGGTGATCTCCCAACCGCAGTTCGACTTCGAGGTCTACGTGAACACCGACGGCAACGAGGACACGTCGGCGCCCGGCTGCCCGTTCGGCAGCGAGCTCAATGGCCGGCTCACCATGCGCGACGTCATCCTCGCCCGCAACGGACACGTCCAGACCTCCAAGCCGAAGGCCGACGCGTTCGACACGCTGCTCCAGGTCAAGCCAGGCGGTGTGCCGGTCAACGTGACCCGTGGCTGGACGCGCGTCGACGCGAAGGTGCCCGGCGCGGAGAAGTTCCGCTTCGTGAACACGCACCTCGAGGCGTTCGACAACCAGAAGTCGAACCACACGAACACGGGCCACGACGTCGGTAACGGCAAGATCCGGAGGGCCCAGGCGAAGGAGCTCGTGGCCGATGGCGGGCCGGCGAACAGCAAGCTCCCGGTGATCCTCGTCGGCGACCTGAACTCCGACAAGAAGACGGAGGTCAAGCCGGGCGACGGCGGCGCCTACAAGGTGATGCTGGGCGCCGGGTTCAAGGAGCGAAGCGCGTTGACGCCCTTCGGCTGCTGCCTGAACTCGGGGCTGCTCACCGTGTCGGGCGGCGGGAAGCTCAGTGACTTCGACCACAAGGTCGACCACGTGATGACCGACGCGCCGAAGGACATCAAGCTCGCGGGGTCGGCGGTCACGGGCCGGTCGCCCGTCAACGGGTTCTGGGACTCGGACCACGCCGGGCTGTTCAGCAAGCTCACGCTTCCCTGATCAACCGCGACGCCGCGCGATGTGCCCCGCGGCCCAGCAGGCGCGCCGCCCGCGGCAGCGCTCGAGCGCGTTGAGCGTGGCGTGCAGGCGCGCGCGGCGCCGCCGCGACAGGCGCGCGACGGCGTTGTGCATCTCGAAGGGATCGCGGGCGAGGTCGTAGTACTCGGCCTCGCCGGTGGCGTACTCGACATAGATCTCGTGCGGCGTCCGCACGGCCTCGTAGCTCGGGGGGTTGCCCGAGCCGACGTCCGGCAGGTCCGGGTCGAAGGGCCCGCGCACGGGTCCGTGGTGCTCGATGAGCACGGCGTCGCGCCAGCGCGCGACCGCTTGGCCGTGGAGGAGCGGCACGATGCTGTGGCCGTCGACCGAACTCAGCATCCGGGTGCCCGCCAGCTGGCTGAGCGTGGGAGCCAGGTCCACGTTCTCGACCATCTTGTGCACCGTGCGGCCGTGTGCGATCCCGGGTCCCGTCACGATCAGCGGGACTCGGATGTCGCTGTCGAACGCCGTCAGCTTGCCGGGAAGCAGCCGGTGCTCGCCCATGTGGAGGCCGTTGTCGGAGCTGAAGATCACGTACGTGTTGTCCGCCACGCCCGCCGCCTTGAGGGCGCTTTCGACGCCGGCGACCATGCGGTCGATCGCCAGCACGGACTGGGCGCGCTTGCGGAAGCTTCGGTCCATGAGCCGGAGCCAGCTCCGCGGCAGGGGGCGACCGGCGGCGAGCCAGCGCGGTGCCTTCGAGTTCTCCCTGTTGAAGGCCGGCGTTCTCGGGACCCTGGCACGGGGAAAGCGGTGGGCGTCCCGGGGCGCGGGGGTATACGGGGCGTGCGGCGCGAACGTGGCGAGCTCGAGCGCGAACGGCTGCCGCGCCGCGGCCGACCGGCGGATGAAGTCGGCCCCCTTGCGGGCGAGCACGTCGGTGAGATAGGCCGCCGGCCGGCGCCCGTACGGCACGACGCCGCCGTTCTCGTTGAGCAGGTAGTTGAACTCGGGGTAGCCGTTGCCGGCAACGTCCCACTGGCTCCAGCCGGGCGGGACGTGCGAGCGGCCCGACCGAGCGACGGGTAGGTAGCCGTTCAGGTACTTCCCCATCAGGGCGGTGCGATAGCCGGCACCGCCGAGCGCCGTCGCGAAGGTGGACAGCTCCTCGCCCCGGCGCCTGAACGAGTGGAAGCCGCCGTCCGGGGGCGTGTTGGTGAAGATGTGGGTGTTGTGCGGGAAGCGCCCGGAGAAGATCGACGCGCGCGACGGGCAGCAGAGTGAGTCGGTGACGAAGTAGCGCTTGAACGTCACACCCCGGGCCTGCATCCGGCGGACGTGCGGCGCGAATCGCACGAGGTTCGAGGCCAGGTCGTCGGTGAGGACGAAGACGATGTTCGGATGGCGCCTGTCGACCGGCGGGGGCGCGTTGAGGTTCGTCACCGGCGGCTGCGGCCTGCGTTCGACGTGCTTGCGCGGACCGGCCCCGGCGCCGCCGCAGCCCCCGCAGCCGCCGACGGACGCGGAGACCACGGCCGCGACGGTCAGAGCCAGGATGAGCCGGCGGCGCGCCGATCGGCGCGCGGAGTTCAGAAACATGAGCAGCCTCAACTACCAGCTATGGATAAAGGCAGCCTGGACTCGGCCGCGTCGCACGGAGCGGTCACGCAGCGGCCAGCTTCCGGTACAGCTCGCGCCAGCGCGCGCCCTGCGCCTCGGGGGTCGGCGCCGCCAGCGCGCGCGCCCGCCCCGCCCGAACCAGCCCGGTGCGGAGGTCCGCGTCGGCGGCGAGCCGCGCGAGCGTCTCACACAGCGCCTCGGGATCGCGCGCCGGCACGAGGAGCGCTCCCACCGCATCCCGATCGAGCGGTTGCGTGGTGACGACCGCTACGCCGGCCGCCTGCGCGTCGAGCAACGCCTGCGAGGACGGCGCGAGCACCGGTACGTCCACAAGGACGCTCGCCCACCGCAGGTGGCTTCGGAGCTCCTCGCGATGCGCGCGCCCCGCGAGCTCGACCCGCCCATCCAGCCCGAGCTGGTGGCGCGCGAACGCGACGGCGTCCTGGTGCGGGCCGGCACCGACGATCCGGTACTCGCACGGCACTCCGCGCTCGGCCAGCATCGCCACCGCCGCCAGCGCGAACTCGTACCCCTGGGTCCACGACAGCGCTCCCACGCTGAGGATCCGAAGCGGAGCCCCGGCCGGCGGGGCGAGGGGTTCCTCTCCCAGCAGGGCAGCGTCGGCGGCGGGTTCGATCACCACCGGGGTGTGCGGCCCGCGAGAGCCGTTGCGCACGAGCGCCGCCAGGCGCTCGCTGTCGACGTGAAGCGCGTCGGCGCCGGTCCACGCCGAGGGCTCCACCGCCCCCGCCTCGTCGCCGCGGACGCTGACCACCGTGCGCGCGCCGAGCCTGCGCGCCACACCGACCCACTCCCGCGCGAGTCCGGCCGAGGGCACGTGCAGCACGTCCAGCCGCCGGCCCACCATCGGAGCTTGTTCGAGCGCACGCGCCCGCCAGCCGTGCCGTGCGAGGTCCTCGAGCAGAGCGGCGACCAGCGGCGAGTCCGGCTCGCCGCGCTCGCGCACGAATCCCACGGTCGGGAGCGTGCCGTTGCCGTCAGCCATCGCGCGCCACCCGCTCGTACAGCTCGACCCACTGGTCCGTGAGCTGCTCGAGCGTGAACTCCGCCTCGACGCGTTCGCGGCCGGCGCGCCCCATGCGCTCCCGCAACGAGCGATCCCGCCAGAGCTTGCGCAGCGCCTCGGCGGCGGCGCGCGGGTCGCGGGGCGGGGTGATGAAGCCCTCGACGCCGTCGCGCACCGCCTCGCGCGTGCCGCCGACGTCCGTGGCCACCACCGGCAGCCCGCAGGCCATCGCCTCGAGCACGACGGTCGGAAGACCCTCGCTCAGGCTGGCGTGCAGCAGCACGTCCGACCGCTGGAGCATCGCCGCCACCCGCTCGCTGGGGACGTGTCCGTGGATCCGCACCCGATCCTCGATGCCGAGGTCACGCGCCGTGTGCAGGATTCGTACGCGCTCGCTCTCCTCTCCCATCTCGGCGGGCGGATCCCCGCCGAGGATGTCGAGCGTCACCGGCACCCCCTCCGCGGCGAGCTCCGCCACGGCGAGGAGCGCGTACTCGTAGCCCTTCAGCCAGCGCAGCCAGCCGACGCTCACGACGGCGAACCCGTCGTCCTCGGTGCGCACGGGCAGCGGGCGGAACTCCTCCGGGTCCACCCCGCCGCGGATCACGGTCGCCTTGGAGGGGTCGAGCCCGAACTCGACCGCCTCGTCGCGCTTCGTCTCCGCGATCACGTGGACGGCGTCCGCTCGATCGAAGACCCCGGCGATCGCGGCGGCGGGCGGGCGTCCGCTGGCGGTCGCGCCCGCCGGCAGCTCCGACCCGCGACAGCTGACCACGACCGGCCCGGCCCACGCGCGCAGCACCGACAGACAGGTCGAGGCCACCGTCAGCCACTCGAAGTGGAGGACGTCCGGCCGCAGTCCGAGCAGGTGGCGCTCGAGCCCGCCGCCCAGGGATGGCAGGCGCTCGAGCGTGAGGCCCGGGAGACGCGGCGCCGGCGAGCCGGGCGGCATGACCGATCCCACTCGCACGTCCATCCCGCGCTCCGTAAGGGCGCGCAGCTTCGACACGAGGAAGGCCTCAGGGGGCCAGCTCAACCCCACCTCGACGACTCTCATCAGAGGTAGAGGACGCCCCAGCGGACGCTGCCGCACAGGCGGCCGAAGCGCATCGCGGCGACCCTGAGCCAGTGGCCTCGGGTCGCGCGGCTATGGAACAGCCGCGACGGGTTCGTCGCGAGCCAGCGCCAGGTCCGAAGCGCCTCGCGCACATCGCTTCGCGGCATCCCCTGGGGACGAAAGCGCCGGAACAGGTGGGGCTCGGACACGCCGTAGCGGAAGTGCTGGCGCATCAGCGCGGGAACGCTCCTGCGAAAGCGCAGCCGCATCAGCGCGTCGGGCACGAACGCCGTCTCGAACCCGGCCAGCTGCGCCCGCCACCCGAACTCCATGTCGGACGAGCCGAACGCGAACGCCTCGTCCCAGCCGATCTCGCGCGCCACGCTCGCCCAGATGCCGCAGTTGCCGCCGGGCGGGTACGGCACGAAGCCGCCGGTTGGGAGCTCGCGGAGCGGCTCGGCGCGCTCCCACGCGTGGCCGACGGGCTCGTTCAGCTCGTCGAGCTCGATCTCACCGCCCACGATGTCGGCCCCTCCGGCGGCCGCGGCCATCGCGGTCAGCCAGCCGGGGACCGCGGCGTCGTCCGAGTCGCAGAACGCAAGGAAGTCCCCGCGCGCCGCGTCCACGCCCGCGTTGCGGGCGAAGTTGAGGCCGCGGCGCTCCGATGCGTCGACCACCACGAGGCCGGGAAGCCGGTCGCGCCAGCTCTCGACGACCGCGACGGTTCGATCGGTGGAGCCGTTGTCGACGACCACCAGCTCCCACGCGCCCGTGTAGGTCTGAGCCGCGAGCGCCGCCATCTGGTCGCCCACATGGGCCTCGCCGTTCCGGACCGGCACGATCACGCTGATCAGCTCGGGCGGACGGGCGGGCCGGGCCGGGTGCGCGGGGCGCTCCGGCAGCCGGACTTCCGGCCGCTCACGCCATACGCGCGCTCGGGCTGCGTCGGCCACGGCTCCCAGGACGGTCACGACGGCATTTCTATCAATGTCACTTACGCGCGCGGCGGAGTGAACAGGCCGAGCTCGACCCCGCTTCGGATCACGCGCGCCTTGCTGGGATCGAGGCCGTGACGGGCGGCCTCGGCGCACATGGCGTCTGAGACGCAGTGCACGACCGCCGCTCGCTCGAACGCCTTTGCCAGCCCGGTGAGTGCCTGTCTGTGGCCTGGCGTCTGGGTGTACAGGTCGAGGCCGCCGTGGCAGCTCATCACCATCGGGCAGCGCCAGAGGTCGATCAGCGGGAGGTACCTGATCGCGGCGGACTCCCACTCGAAATGAACGACCGCGGGTCGAAGCGGCTCGAGCTGCGCGAACACCCGCAGCCAAACGAGCCGCTCTCGCGGCCGGCGGGGCCGCGAGAGGCCGGCCACCGCGCGGAGCACCCTGCGGAGGCGCCGCCGGTCGGCCAGCGCGAGGCGCAGGCAATCGGCCGCGGCCCTGATCGCGAGTCGCGGAAGGCGGGCGCTCGTGTCGGGCAGCCGCACCACGTCGATGCCGGGAACCCCCGAGTCCGAGGCGGGCCCGGGACTCGCGACGACCGTGATCCGGACGCCGCCCTGCGCGAGCGCCACGAGCTTGTGCCGCAGGAACGTGTCGGGCGGCCAGGTGACCCCGACCTCCACGAGGTGCAGCGGCTCGGATGCCGGGGCGGCGCTCAACGGGTACGTCTCGCACCAGGCGCGCGTCCGCCCGATCCTGGCGCGCTCCCGCAGCCAGCGATCGAGCGGCGAGCGGTACAGGCACTGACGCAGGTATCCGCGGCGGGCGGCCCGCAGAAAGCGCTCCGTCTCGAGCCGCCCGACGCCGTGCTTGCGCATGATCCGCCTGGTCGCCCGCTGGTGAACGCTGCGAGGCAGATGGGTGGTGAGCCGGAAGTAGCTCCGGTGGTCGCGGACCACGTAGAGGCATTCGGGCACGTCGCGAAACGCGGCGCCGTGCTCGGCCATGGTCCAGGGGAAGTCGAAGTCGTCGGGCCCGACCGAGTCGAGGCTCTCGTCGATCCCCCCGATCGCGAGCCCCATCGACCTGCGCCAGCACATCAGGTGCCCAACCGGCGAGCTGGTGCCGAAGTCGTCCAGAGTCACGCCACGGCGGCTGGGCATCACATCGCTGATCGGCGTGCCGTCGTCGGCCACGAAGCGCCGGGCCGAGTGGAAGAAGTCGACCTCCGGGTGTGCATGGATCGCGCGCGTCAGCACGGCGACCGCGTGCGGATCCCAGAGGTCGTCGCCGAAGAGGATCGCGACGAAATCCGTGGAGGCGTGCCGCATCCCGGTGTTGAGGGCCGCCGCGAGCCGCTGTCCGTCGCTGTCGACCAGCTCGATCCGCGGGTCGTGGCAGCGCGGATCCAGCACGGCCCCGAGCTCAGCCGCTCCGGGTCCGTCCGCCACGATCACGAGCCGCCAGTCGGGGCTCGACTGTGCGAGCAGCGAGTCGACGGCCGCGTGCAGGTAGTCCGCGCGGTAGTCCCGCACAGGCATGAGGACGGTGAGGTCGGGCGGGTCGCTCACAGGCCCGAGATCCTAGGTCGGCGCGGTGCTATAAGGGAACGGCCCATGACGGCTCCCGCCCTGATCAGCGTGGTGGTCCCACTGCTCGACGACGCCGAGCACCTTCCGGACCAGCTCGAGGCGCTGGCGGCGCAGGACTACGCGGGCCGCTGGGAGGTGATCGTGGCCGACAACGGATCGCGGG
>JAXDHW010000311.1:0-3515 GCA_034664365.1 Thermoleophilaceae bacterium | reverse complement strand
CACGCGCGCGTCCCACGAGTGGCTCGTCCGCGCCTCGGCCTGGGCGTGCTCGGCCAGACGAGCTCGCAGCGGGGCGTCCCGGCACAGCTCGAGCATCGCCAGGGCGAGGGCGTTCTCATCCCCCGCCGCCACGAGCAGCGCCGTCTCGCGATCGGTCAGGATCTCGCCGATCTGGGCCACGCGTGAGGCCACGATCGCCCGGCCGGCCGCCATGTACTCGAAGATCTTCACCGGCGAGCCGATGAACCGATCGATCGGGGCGTGGGGCGACACGAGGATCTCAGCGGCCGCCAGGTAGCGCGGG
Source organism: Thermoleophilaceae bacterium (assembly GCA_034664365.1). GTDB lineage: Bacteria > Actinomycetota > Thermoleophilia > Solirubrobacterales > Thermoleophilaceae > AC-37. Next base: position 3,211 of record JAXDHW010000311.1, on the reverse strand, counting down.
ACGTCCGCCCGGGCCACCAGCCCGGGCATGTGGAGCCGCTCGGACAGCCCGGCTGCGCCGAGGATGCTCCGCACGTGGGCGGCGTCCTCGCCGTCGCCGACCAGGAGCAGCCTCGCCGCGGGGAATGCGTCCGCCAGGGCGACGAAGGCGTGCGCCAGGTAGCGGACGCCGTGCCAGGGGTAGAACAGGCCGACGAAGGCGACGACCCCGGCGTCCGGGGGAAACGGAAGCGGCATCGCCGGCGCCCCGGCGAAGCGCTCGAAGTCGGCGGCGTTGGGCACGACGACGAGCCGCTCTGGGTCGGCGCCCATGGCCACGAGGTCCGCGGCCGCGTTCTCGCTGACCACGGCGATGCGGCTGGCGCCCGAGAGGAGGAGCCGCTCGCATGCCCGGGCGAGCCCCGGAAAGCGTAGGGCCGACCAATCCTGGCGCCATTTCACCTCCGAGGCGTTCGCCTCGAGAATGAGCGGCCGGCGCCACCTACGGGCCAGGAAGAGGCCGGTGAGGTTGTTGAGGCTGTAGCGCTGGTATACGAAGGCCGGCGGCGGAGCCGAGCCCCGGAGCCTGATGACCTGTAGCAGGCTGGAGAGGAGCTCGGCGATCTCGGTGGGCATGTTTCCCCTCGCCACGACCGGGAGGAGCCGATGCTCGACGGGACAGCTCAGGCCCGCGATGTGTCCCGTGCACCAGAAGCGCAGGTCGAAGCCCTGCCGGGCCACGGCGCCCAGGATGCCGTCGGTGTGTGCCACCGAGCCCCCGGCCGCCAGCGGTGCGCCCGCCAGCTCGATGTCGGTCCGCAGATAGACGGCCGATCCCCGCCGCGGAATGCCAGAGGCCGGCGGCGGAGCCGACCGGCGCGAGAGCCGGCGCACGGCGGCGGCCCCGCCGAGCGCGACGGCGGCCGAGATCGGCTGCCAGGCCAGCCAGCGCAGGAAATCGACTGCGGCGGTCCGGAAGCTGACCTCGCGCCCGATCTGGGCGCGCGTCGCGTCCACGAGGTAGACGTTTCGAGCCCCGACGGCGAACGGAAAGATCAGCAGCAGGCCGCGCGCCCGACTGCGGCCGATGCCCGGCTGGGCGAGCGCGCCGATGCCGTACCCCCGTCGACGGAGGCCGCCCGCCCAGCGCAGGCCCTGTCCCAGACGTCTGAGCGCCGACCCCGAGAATGCGGGCAGCGGCACGAGCGCGAGCCCCTCCGGAGCGGGGACGTCGACGCTCGACCGGCCGTAGGCAAGGAAGTCGACCGATCCACTCGTGACGGCCTCGGGCCAGAGCAGGCGGGCGGCGGCGGCCGCCCTCGCGGCGGTGTCTGCTGGACCGAGCAGCAGGATGCGTCGTCGACGGGCTATCGAGCTACCTCGCCGTGTGAACGAGATACCAGCCGGCCAGGCGCCCGCCGCCGCGCTCGATCCACGTCGGCAGGCGATCGGTGAACCGGCCGAGACCGAGGTGGCGGCGGGTCAGCCGGACGTCTGGGAAGCCGCTCTCGCGGAGGAGGGCGCGCAGCTCTCGGGCGGTGAAGAGGCGCACCAGGGGCACCGCGTCCGAAGTCGAGTGCTCGATGCGAGCCCGGCGGTGCTCGAGGGTCTCGTGGAGAAACTCCATCCGCACGAGCCGCTCGAGCCGGACGCGCGCATAGAACGCCGACCGCTCGTTGTAGAGGCCGCCGATGAAGACCCCGCCGGGACGCAGGACGCGGCGGACCTCCCGAAACGCCCGCTCGGGCGAGGGCGTGTGGTGGAGCACTCCGAACGAGTAGACGGCGTCGAAGCTGTCCTCCTCGAACTCCAGGCCTTCGGCGTCCATCTGGATCAGCCGTGACTCGAGCCGTTCCTGCTCGAAGCGCGCCGCGGTCAGATCGATGCAGCGCTGCGTCAAGTCGATCCCGGTCAAGCGCGCGCCGGCGCGGGCGAACTGGAGGTGATCGGTGCCGAGGCCGACGCCGATCTCGAGGACGCGCTGCCCGCGGTAGCGGTCGTAGTGGAAGGTGTCGTGCATCCAGGGCTGCTCGGCGTAGCGATGGGCCTCAACCTTCCGGAACGACTCCGGCGTTCCCAGGGGGTCGTCCTCCACGGCAACGCTTCCCGCCGGGTCGTGGTCCCATTGCTTGCGCGCCTCGCGCTTGGCCGCGGCGGCCCAACTCTCGTCCTGCGGACCGTCTGACTGCGGCTCGACCGGCGGTTCGGGCATATCCATGTCACCTTGCATGATCGGTTCGCCGCCCCGGCGCGGCCCGGCGCCGTTGAGCAGCCGGTCGGACGCCGACGCTGCCTCGTCGTATGCCGGAGCCACCGCGAACTCGGCGGGTAGTATCGCCGACCGGGGGCAAGGGGCGTCCAGAGCCGGCCCCGTCCAGCCCCGCGCACGCTCGCCGAGCAAACCCCGGCGGCGGCGACCGGCGCTCAGGCCGCCGGGCCACGCAGGCCGGCGGGGGGACTCCCCGGCGCGGGGGCGCGTCCGCGGCGTCGCCTCCCGGGTAGCGCGTAGACGAAGAGGGCCGCCCCGATCACGAACACGAGGCCCCACAGCGCGCCGTAGCTGACCGTCGTGGCCGCGCGAGGAGAGCTGATCGCGAGGTACACGCAGAAGACCAACTCGACGGAGCCGAGCAGACTCGTCCACTCACGGGGAACGGAGTCGCTTCGCACCATCCGCCAACCGAGGGCCAGGACGACCCCGACCAGGAGCGACTGAAGGAGCGCCCCAATCAACCCGGTCTCGCTGTAGAGGGTGAACTGAAAGGGAGCTGCGCTCGTCCCTGCGAGGTGGGGGTTCTGATAGTGCCAGATAAGCCCGTTGTCGTCCGGAAACGTACCGATCCCGAGGACGTCCTGGCCCACATCCAGCCCGTAGTACGGGTGGCGGCTTGGGAACACGATGGGGTAATACAGGGCGGGGGCCGAGGTCCTGACCAGGGGGGACATGGCGGAGTAGACCGCCAGTACGGGTACGCCGCCGATCAGAGTGCAATCGACGCCGCGGATCTCGGCGCAGACCGATGCCTTCGAGGAGGACGAGTAGGCGGGCAGGACGACTCCGGCGAAGTAGAGCGCCAGCCCGGCCACGATGACGATCTGGGCGCGCTTGATCATGCGTCGGCGCCGCTCCTCGACGGCCCCGTGGTACAGCAGCCAGGCACCGCCGACGATGAGCAGCGAGATGATCGCGGGCCTTTTCTGATAGAGCAGCCCGTCGACGATCAAGGTGAATA
>JAXDHW010000310.1:0-2860 GCA_034664365.1 Thermoleophilaceae bacterium | reverse complement strand
CGGCGGCCAGGAGGGCGCGCCGGGGCGTGACGGCGCGCCGGCTGAGCGTCGGGGTGCGGGTGGGGATCAGCATGCGGCGGGGGCCGGAACGTTACGAGGAGAGGGACGTGGGGGTGCTGCTAACGTCGAACCGAGGCAGGGGAGCAAGCTTGCCCTCCACTGATGGAGTAGGCAACAGGCGCACGGTTGCGCGCACGACGGGCCGTCCCCCTCGGGCGGCCCGTCGCGTTTCCGGAGCCGTTTCTACGCCAGGCCCTCTGCCTGATACTCGCGCAGGAAGCCCTCGAAGAGGCGCCGGTGCCCCTCCTCGTCGCGCAGGATCGAGATGACCATGTCCTGGGTCACCGGGTCGTGCTCGTCGCAGAACTCGATGATCCGGTTGTAGTGCTCGATGGCGCCGGACTCGGCCTCGATCACGCCCTTGATCACGTGCACGACGTCAGTCTGGTGGTCGGGTGGCTGGAGGTAGCCCTGCTCGGCCTTGAACTCGAGCGAGCCGGGGACGACCCCGTAGAGCTCCTTGATCCGCGCGCCGAACTGCTGGGCGTGGCCGAGCTCCTCCTGGATGTCCTCGTCGAGGCTCTCCTTGATCTCCTGGGCGCGGACGCCGTCCGGGTTGATCGAGTTGGCCAGGTAGCTCATGACCGTCTCGAGCTCCATCCAGTACGCCTGCTGGAGCAGCTCGATCAGCTCCTCGCGCTCTGCCCGCTTGTCCTCGCTGAGGATTCCCTGTGATGGTGTCGTCGTTGGTTCCATGCCTCTCCCTTACCCGTCACGCCCGTCCGTAGACGGGGATCGCCGCGCCGCTGGTGGGGGCGCAGTCGTCGGACACGAGGTGGCGGACCACGCGGCCGATGTCGTAGGGCTGGACCCACTTCGAGAAGTCGGCGTCGGGTGTGGCGCGGCGGTTGGCCGGAGTGTCGATGACGCTCGGGAGGATGGCGTTGGAGCGAATGCCCTCCTTGGCGTAGTCGGCGTCGAGCGCCCTGACGAACGCGAGGACCGCGGCCTTGGCGGTGGAGTACGCGGCCGAGCCCTGGAACGGCTGGAGGGCGGGCCGGGCGGAGACCCCCACGTACGCGCCGCCGCCGCCGTTAAGAAGGCTGGGGAAGGAGGCCCTCACGAGGTTGAAGCCGGGCGTGAGGTTCAGCGCGAGCATCCTCTCGTAGTCGTCGATCTCGGTTTCGTGAGCTCTCGGACCCGAGAAGAAGCCGCCGACGAGGTTGACCACGGCGCCGAGGTCGGGAGCGGCCCTGACGGCCTCCTCGGCGCCCTCCGCGGTCATGAGGTCAGCCTGGACCAGCGACAGTCCGTCGGCATCCGCGAACTCCTGCTCGACGCGCTTGCGCTCCCCGTCGACGAGCCAGGTGCAGGTGACCGGATGGCTCGCCTCCAGCAGCGCGGCGAGCACTCCCGCGCCCAGGGCTCCGGTGCCGCCCGCGACCAGCACACGTCTCATCCGGAGGACCCTAACCGTCCGGGCCTCGATCTACCTTGACCATCCTCCATGGAGCAGCCGACCCTCGATAGCACCGCGGTCCCGGCCAAGGTCTTCGTACGCGAACTGGCCGACGGCGCGCGGGTCGAGTCCCCGTTCCTGGTGCGCGACGTCACGCGCCGGCAGAAGAAGAACGGCGACTCGTTCCTCAAGCTCCAGCTCGGGGACGTCACGGGCGCGGTCGAGGCCGTGGTGTGGGACGAGGTCGACGCGGCGGCGGAGGCGGCCGCGCCCGGCACGGTGGTCTTCGCCTCGGGCGACTTCACGGTGGACGCTCGCTACGGCGCCTGCCTCACGATCCGGTCGGTGCGGCCGGCCGCGGAGGGCGAGTACGACCCCGCCGACCTGCACGACGGGCCGACCACGGCGTACGAGCAGATGGTCGCCGACCTGCGCGCGCTGATCGCCACGGTTCAGGACCCCTACCTGCGCGACCTCCTCGATCGCCTGCTCGCCGACGGCGCTCCGGTCTGGCAGCGCTGGAAGGACGCCCCGGCGGCCAAGCACTACCACCAGGCCTACCGGCACGGGCTGCTCGAGCACTCCCTGTCGGTGGCGCAGTCGGTCAGCGCGATCTCGGCCATGTTCCCCGGCATCGACCGCGACCTCGCGGTCACGGGCGCGCTGCTGCACGACATCGGCAAGATCGAGGCGTACGCGATGGAGGGCGGCGCCATCGAGCTCACCGACCTCGGCAAGCTCCAGGGCGAGATCCCGCTCGGCTACTACATGGTCCGCCGCGAGGTCGAGGAGATCCCGGGCTTCCCGCGCGCGCGCGCGGAGGGGCTCCTCCACATCATCCTCTCGCACCACGGCCAGCTCGAGCACGGCAGCCCGGTGGTCCCATGCACGCGCGAGGCCACGCTCGTCCACATGATCGACAACCTGGGCGGTCGGCTCGGGAGCTTCGACCGCCTGGAGAAGTCACTCGCCGGCGGCGAGCGCTGGTCGGCGTTCGACCGGGCGCTGGCGGGGTCGGCGTATTTCGCCACCCGCGCTCTCGGCGAAGCGGCTTAGGCCCCTGCAAACCTTCGCCTGGCGGCGTCCTCGGTCGCTCGCGTGCTCGCGCACGCCACGCTCCCTGCGTCCTTGCCAGGCTTGGTTTTCGGTGCCTGGATAGGGGACCGGCTGAGCGAGCCCGCAAAGTGCGACAAACCGCGCCCAAGCGGGCGCCCGGCCGACCCCGGTTCATTCGTATGCTGGATCGGCTGTGGCAAAGGACACCGAGAAGCTCATCCGCCAGCTGTCGCTGATCTCGTTCCTCATGGCGGAGCGGCGCCCGGTCACGGCGCTCGAGATCAAGCAGGAGGTCGAGGGCTACTCGGGCATGAACGACGACGCGTTCGCGCGCCGCTTCTACGC
>JAXDHW010000180.1:0-3375 GCA_034664365.1 Thermoleophilaceae bacterium | reverse complement strand
CGTCGGGCTCGAGCGACTCCGCGGCCGGGACCTCGTCCGGCGCGGCCGTCTGGTCGGCGTCCGCGAAGACGTCGTCCGAGAGCCCGAGCTCGCGCACCTCGCCGATCTCGTCGCCGCCCGCGTCGGCCTCCGGCTGGTCGCCGATCGAGCGGAGCGGCAGCTCCTGGTCCTCGACGCGCTTGGCGCTGAGGCTCAGCCGCCGGCGGTCCGAGTCGATCTCGAGGATCTTCACGCGGATGACGTCACCCTGGTTGACGACCTCGCGCGGGTTCTCGACATGGTGCTGCGCCAGCTCGGAGATGTGCACGAGGCCCTCGACCCCGTCGAGGATCTCCACGAACGCGCCGAAGCTCACGACCTTGGTGACCTTGCCCTCGAGCTCGTCGCCGAGCTGGTAGCTGTCCACCACGCGCTGCCACGGGTCGTCCTGCGTCTGCTTGAGGCCGAGCGAGATCCGCTGCCGGTCGCGGTCGATGTCGAGCACCTTCACGGGCACGGTCTGGCCGATCGAGAGGATCTCCGAGGGGTGGTTCACGTGGCTCCAGGAGAGCTCGGAGATGTGGATCAGGCCATCGATCCCGTCGAGGTCGACGAAGGCGCCGAAGTCGACGATGTTGGAGATCGCACCCTCCACGATCTGGCCCGGCTGGAGGCGGTCGAGGATCTGCTGGCGGACCTCCTTGCGCTCCTCCTCGAGGACCGCGCGGCGCGACAGCACGACGTTGTTGCGCGAGCGGTTGAGCTCGATGACCTTGCACTCGATGGTCTGGCCGAGGAAGTCGTCCAGGTTCTGAACTCGCCGGATGTCGACGAGCGACGCCGGGAGGAAGCCGCGCACGCCCAGATCGATGATCAGGCCGCCCTTGACGACCTCGATAACCGTGCCCTCGACGGGCTCCCCGGACTCGGCGGCGGCCTCGATCCTGCGCCACGCCTTCTCGAAGCGGGCCCGCTTCTTGGAGAGGACGAGCCGGCCGTCCTGGTCCTCCTTGGTGAGAACGAGGGCGTCGACCTCCTCCCCCATCTCGACCTCGTCGTGCGGGTTCGCCGACTTGCGGATCGAGAGCTCGTTGTTGGGGATGACCCCCTCGGACTTGTAGCCGATGTCGACCAGGACCTCGTCCTTGTCGATCCGCACCACGGCGCCGCTGACGACGTCCCCCTCGCTGAAGGGGACGATCGTGGCGTCGTAGTTGGGGACGATCTGCCCGTCGACCTCGATGAGCAGGCCGTCCGAGCCCTCCACGGCCTGGGGTGGGGTCAACGTCTCGGCTTCCGGCACGAGGCGAGAGGTTAGCGGCCCGGTACGCTCAGGACCAATGCCCAGGCGGAAGACGAAGCGCGGCTCCGAACGCACGCCTCTGTCCACTGACGCCGACGTCCTGATCTGCGGCGCGAGCTTCGCGGGCCTCACCGTAGCGCGCGAGCTGGCGGGCAGCGGGGCGCGTGTGCTCGTGCTCGATCGCTACGAGATCGGCGAGCGCCAGACGTCGGCGTGCGCGGCCCCGACGGAGTGGCTCGAGCGACTCGGCCTCGCGGACTCGATCCGCCAGACGTTCGGTGACCTCGTGGTCCACACGCCCCACGCCGACGCCCGCTATCGGCTGCCCTGGACGTTCTCGACGTTCGACTACCGCCGGCTCTGCGGGCTGCTCGCGGACCAGGGCGAGTTCGAGTTCGAGACCGCGAAGGTGGACGGCCGGACCGGGCAGACGGTCCACACCGACCGCGGCGACGTGTCGGCCCCGCTGGTGGTCGACGGGCTTGGCTGGCGGCGCGTGCTGGCCGCGGACGGCTACCAGCCGCCCGACGCCCCGCTCTCGCGCGGGCTCGAGGTGCACCCCAACGGTGGGAGCGACGACCTCGAGATCTGGATCGACCGCCGCTACGTGCCCGCCGGCTACGGCTGGAGCTTCCCGGCGCGCGACGAGGTCCGAATCGGCGTGGGCTCGTTCGACCCGCGCTTCCACGTGAAGGACACCACCGTCCTGCTCGCCGAGGACCTCCGCGCCGATCCCGTCCGCTACCAGGGCAACTGGATCCCGCACAAGTTGCGCGACGCCACGGAGGACGGGGTGTTCTTCGTGGGCGACTCGGCCGGGCACTGCCTCCCGCTCACCGCCGAGGGAATCCGCACGGCGTTCTACTTCGCGATCGCCTGCGGGCGGGAGCTGCGGGCCGTTCACGCGGGCGCGCGCACGCGCGAGGAGGCGCTGCGCCGCTACGGCGAGTTCAGCGCCGAGCACGAGTGGAAGTTCCGCTGGATGCTGCGCGTGCAGCGGCTCGTCCCGCGCGTTCCGCCGCGGCTGCTCGGCCCGGCGATCCGTGCGATGGGCACGCAGCGCTTCGTGGACTGGTCGTTCGGGCACTACCTGGGCATCGCGCCGCCGGAGTTCGCCGGCGATCCGCGCCCGGAGCGCGAGCTCGCGCGCGCTGCGTAGGCGCGAAGACTGCCGCAAATGAGGGGGTCGGTTCTGGGGCCGTCCTGACTTCGGGTCGCATAGCGACCTCAAGGCAGGATTGCTTCGCGGCCGGCGAACTCCTCGTCGCTCATCCGGCCGATGGCGACGCCGACGGCCCCGCTGCCCGCCAGCAGCACCGCCGCGCCCGCGATGAAGTACGCGTTGCTCACCACGATCCCCTCGGTCCCCGCGAGCAACCCGCCCAGCGCCAGCAGCCAGCCGGCCCACGGCGGCACTGCCCGCGTGAGCGCCAGGGTCCTGCCGAGGAGGATGAGCGCCAGCGCGAACAGCAGCCCCGGCGCGTAGTACTGCCACGCCCAGCCGGAGTTCTGGATCTCGTCGAGCGCCTGCGCAGCGCCGGCGCCCGCCCGGCGCGCCACGTGCCCGAGGATGCCCCAGGTGAACCCGTCGAGCGCGATCGCCGCCGCCAGTCCCAGCAGCCCGACGATGCCCATCGCTCCACCCACGAGCCCGGCGAGCGGCCGGCGGCGCCGCACCAGGAAGGCGAGTCCCAGAAGCCCTGCCGCGAAGATCAGGATCGCGACGAATCCAAGGAGATGCGCGACCTGCCAGCGCGTGTAGTTGTCGGCGATCTCCCTGAGCTGCTCGGCCTCGTGGTAGTTGCCGCGCGTGTACTCCTTCGGGTGGAGCAGGTTGTCGAGCAGGAACAGAGCGGGCGCGACGATCAGCGCGACCGCGGTGGCCCGGCGGTAGAGGCCGAGGTGCGGGACCGCCGTCAGAAGCCGCGGCGCTCGCGGTCGTACTGCGACGGCGAGCGCGCCTCGATGCTGCGCTGCCGCCACCAGTACCCGCCGACCCACACCGCGGCCATGACCACGGCCACGACGGTCGCCGCGGCGGCGTCGCCGAAGTCCACCGCGCCGATCGCGCCGAAGAACAGGTAGATCACCAC
>JAXDHW010000235.1:0-2646 GCA_034664365.1 Thermoleophilaceae bacterium | reverse complement strand
GCGTGTTGATCTCGCCGTTGTGGCAGATCAGCCGGTACGGGTGGGCGAGCTCCCAGCTCGGGAACGTGTTCGTGGAGAAGCGCGAGTGGACGAGCGCCATCGCCGTGGTCATCCGCTCGTCACGCAGGTCGGGGTAGTAGCGCGGCAGCTGCGGCGAGGTGAGCATCCCCTTGTAGACCAGCGTGCGCGAGGAGAACGACGGGATCGCGACGTCGGTGCCGCAGCGCGCCTCGATCACGCGGCGGATCACGTACAGGCGGCGCTCGAAGGCGAGCTCGGAGTGGTCGGTCAGCGTCGAGCCGACGAAGACCTGGCGGATGACCGGCTCGACCGCGGCAGCGCTCGCACCCGGGACGTCGTGATCGACCGGCACGTCGCGCCAGCCGAGGAGCGTCTGCCCCTCCCCCTCGATCGCCTGCTCGATGATCCCCTCCACTTCGCGGCGGCGCCCGTCATCGCGCGGTAGGAACACGATCCCCGCGCCGTAGCGGCCGCGCTCGGGCAGCTCGAAGTTGACGGCCCCGCGCAGGAACTCGTCTGGGACCTGGAGCAGGATGCCCGCGCCGTCGCCCGTGTCGACCTCGGCCCCGCTCGCACCGCGGTGCTCGAGGTGGTCGAGGACCCAGAGCGCCTTGCCCACGGTCTCGTGCGTTCGCCGGTTGGTGAGGTCGGCGACCGCGCCGATACCGCACGCGTCGTGCTCGAAAGTTGGGTCGTAGAGGCCCGCAGCCCCCGGACGGGTTAGTCGATGCATGATTGGAGAGGAGTTGAGGCCGCGGCGACTCGGCCGATTGGTCGCCAAATGTTAGCGGCGGTTAAGGCGGAATTGCCACCCGGCGGCGCCTCCTTTTCGCGCCACGACAGCGAAGGGCCCCGCCGGAGCGGGGCCCTTCTGCCTGAGCCGAGGGGGACGGCTCTGGTGCGCCTGGGAGCTACCTAGACGCGGTCGTGAAGCGGCGTGTCGCCGGTGTCGCCGGTGTCGCCGGTGTCGTCAGCTGGGTCGTCGCCGACGCCATCCCCCGGCTGGTCGCCGACATCGTCGCCGGAGTCGTCGCCCGGATCGTCTGCCGAGTCGTCGCCCGGATCGTCTGCCGAGTCATCGCCCGGCTGGTCTGCCGAGTCGTCGCCACCCTGATCCCCGGCGTTGTCGCCGGCGTGGTCACCGTGCTCGTGACAATCCTCGGAGTCGCCGGGGTCGGTGCCGTCGTCCTCCTCGGTGGCGTTGTCGACGCCGTCGCCGTCGGCGTCATCCGCGCCGTCGTCGACCCCGTCGTCGTTCGAGTCCACGTCGGCCGGATCGGAGCCGATCTCCGTCTCCGTGCCGTCCCCGACGCCGTCGTTGTCCGTGTCGGCGTCGCGCGGGTTCGTGCCGTCCTTGAACTCGCCCTTGTTCTTCAGGCCGTCCTGGTCCTGGTCGCGGCTCGCCTGGTTGACGTGCAGCGACAGCCGGTGGCGCTTCTCCCACTTGTCGGGGAGTCCGTCGTGGTTCTTGTCGCGCTTCTTGGCGGCGTGCGCGTGGTGGCCGCGACCGTGGCCGGCCTTGGCGGCGGCGACGCCCGGCAGGGCGACGAACACCAGCAGGGCGAGCGCGGCGGCGATGATGAGCTTGATACGGGTCATTGCAAGTGGCCTCCTCGGGTCCTTCGGTCCTCCTACCTTCGGCCCGCGTGCGGCCCTGTCGTGAAACCCGCTCCCGCAGTGGACGGCTGTACGGCAGCCCCGGCGGACGCTCGGTCGAACAAGTCCGGCGCCCCATGCGTATCTTCATGCGAGATGCGTCGCTCGCTCCCGATCGTTGTTTCGCTCCTGCTGGCGCTCCTGCTCGCGCTGGGGCCGGCCTCAGCCGGCGCCAGCCCGAAGAAGGTCACGATCAAGGGGTCGCTCGGGCTCTACAACTTCAAGCCCAAGAACGTGACGATCACGAAGGGCCACAGGGTGTCCTGGTCCTGGGACAGCGACGCGGAGCACAACGTCAAGTTCGGCAAGAAGCTCGACGGCAAGCACTCGAAGACGGCGGCTCAGGTCAGCGACTTCACGATCAAGTTCAAGAAGGCGGGCACGTTCAAGTACAAGTGCACCGTGCACGGCTTCACCGGCAAGGTCGTCGTCGAGAGCTAGCGCCTGGCCCTAGGCCAGCGCCGGCGCGTCCGGCAGCCGCGCAAGCGCGGCCTCCATGTCGGCCTCCGAGAACTCGATGTCCTCGAGCGTGCCGGACAGGTACGCGTCGTAGGCGGACATGTCGAAGTGCCCGTGGCCGCAGAGGCCGAACAGGATCACGCGCGACTCACCGGCCTCGCGCGCGGCCTCGGCCTCCTCGATCGTGGCGCGGATCGCGTGCGCCGGCTCGGGCGCCGGCAGCAGGCCCTCCGTGCGGGCGAACCGGACCGCCGACTCGAACGTCTCGTTCTGGCGGTAGGCCACGGCGTCCACCAGGCCGGCCTTGACGAGCCCGCACAGGAGCGGCGAGTCGCCGTGGTAGCGGAGCCCGCCGGCGTGGAGGGGCGGCGGCACGAAGTCGTGCCCGAGCGTGTACATCGGAAGCAGCGGCGTCATGCCTGACGTGTCGCCGAAGTCGTAGCGGTAGACCCCGCGCGTGAGCGTGGGGCAGGCCGCCGGCTCGGCCGCGAGGAACTTCGTGTTCGCCTC
>JAXDHW010000233.1:0-3062 GCA_034664365.1 Thermoleophilaceae bacterium | reverse complement strand
CTCAACGCCTGCCTCGAGGTCGACACCGAGCTGGGACCCGAGGAGCTGCTCGACGCCTGCAAGGTCGTGGAGGTCGAGGCCGGCCGGCTGATCGGCGGGCCGCGCCACGGGCCGCGCACGATCGACGTCGACGTGCTGCTGCTCGGCGACCTCGAGCACGAGTCGGACCGCCTGCGCGTCCCGCACCGCGACGTGCTCGAGCGCCGCTTCGTGCTTGCGCCGCTCGTGGAGCTCGACCCCGACCTCGCACTGCCCGACGGCACGCGCCTCGCGGACGCCCTGGCCCAGCTCGAGGGCCAGCGGGTGGAGCGCGTCGGCGATCTGTAGGTCGAGCGCCGCTCGACCCGTCCGACATATCCTCACCCCTGCATGCTGCTCGCGATCGACCTCGGCAACACGCAGACCCACATCGGGATGTTCCGCGGCGAGGAGCTGGCCGAGAACTGGCGGCTCGCGACCGTACGCGAGACGACCGGCGACGAGCTGGCGACGCTGCTCGTGAACCTCCTCGCGCTGCGCGACCTGCGTCTGCGCGACGTGGACGCCGTGATCCTGTCCTCGGTCGTGCCGGCGCTCACCCCCGAGTACGAGCGCCTCGCCGAGAAGTACCTCAGCGGCGCGTTCGTGGTGGTCGGGCCCGGCATGAAGACCGGCATGGCGATCCGCACCGAGCGCCCGCAGGAGCTCGGCACCGACCGGCTGTGCAACGCGGTGGCGGCCTACGAGAAGGTCGGCGGGGCGTGCATCGTGGCCGACTTCGGGACCACGATCAACTTCGATGCGGTGTCCGGCGACGGCGAGTTGCTGGGGGCGGCCATCGCGCCCGGCGTGGACATCTCGCTCGAGGCCCTCCACCAGCGCACCGCCAAGCTGCCCAAGGTCGACCTCGGCGCGCCCGAGACGGCGATCGGGCGGGACACGGTCTCGGCCGTCCGCTCGGGCGTGGTCTACGGCTTCGCCGGCAGCGTCGACGGGATCGTGAGCCGGATCCGCGAGGAGCTGGACGACGACGCCGTCGCGATCGCCACCGGCGGCCTCGCCGCCGTGATCACGCCGTTCTGCGACCAGATCGACGAGACCGACGACCTGCTGACACTCACGGGTCTGCGGCTGATCTGGGAGCGGAACCAGGCCTGACCGGGACTACCCTGGGTCCCATGCCCGCGCTCACCGAGCCCTGGACCCTGGGCGGCCACCGCATCCCCAACCGCGTGCTGCTCGCGCCGCTGGCCGGGATCGGCAACTGGTTCGTGCGGCTCCAGGCGCGCCGCCACGGCGCCGGGCTCGCGTTCAGCGAGATGGTGTCGAGCTTCGGCCTCAAGTACGGCGACCGCCGCACGCTCGGCGAGTTCCTGCGGATCCACCCGGACGAGCACCCCGTGGCGATCCAGCTCTTCGGCCACGACCCCGAGGTAATGCGGATCGCCGCCGGCATCGCGGCGGAGCACGGAGCGGATCTCATCGACATCAACATGGGCTGCCCCGTGCGCAAGGTCTGCAAGACGGGCGCGGGCGCGTCGCTGCTCGACGACCCCGACACGGCCGTCGCGCTCGCGAGGGCGGCCGCCGAGGGCAGCGGCCTGCCGGTCACGGTAAAGCTCCGCTCGGGCCAGCGACCGGGCGAGCGCACCGGGCTCGACCTCGCAAGGCGGCTGGCCGACGAGGCCGGCGTCGCCGGGATCTCGCTGCACCCGCGCCACGCGTCGCAGCAGCACAGGGGCGATCCCGACTACGCCCTCGCGGCCGAGCTGGTCGCGAGCCTCGAGATCCCGGTGATCGTCTCCGGCGGCATCAGCTCCGACGAGCGCGCGGTCGAGGCGTTCGAGCGCACGGGCGCCGCGGCGGTCATGCTCGCCCGCGGCTCGCTCGGCAACCCCTGGCGGTTCGAGCGCCTGCTCGGCCTGCGCGACGGCGATCCGACGCGCGCCGAGGTGATCGACGAGCTGCGCTGGGTGATCGCGTGCGCCGAGGAGCACCTCGGGACCGAGCGCGCGGGTCGCTATCTGCGCAAGTTCTACCCGTGGTACGCGGAGACGCTCGGGCTGCGCAAGAAGGCCGCCGCGCCGCTCGTCACAGCGCCCGACACGGCCGCCGCCAGGGCGTTCCTGAGCCGTCTGGCGAGCGCTCCGGCAGCCGCTTCAGCGGCCTGATCGCGGCGCCGAAAGCCACCCGGAAGCGGGTTCTGGCGCTGCTACACTCACGCGCCTTTCAGCGGCTCGTAGAAGAGGGTTCCCAATGGCCAAGGACGTCATCCTCACTCCTCAGGGGCTCAAGGACCTGAAGGAGAAGATCGACCACCTGTCGACCGAGCGCCGGCGGGAGGTCGCCGAGCGCATCAAGGAGGCGCGCGAGTTCGGGGACATCTCGGAGAACTCCGAGTACGACGACGCCAAGAACGAGCAGGCCATGCTCGAGCGCCAGATCGCGGAGCTGGAGGACAAGCTCCGCGGAGCCCAGGTGATCGACGAGAAGGCGGTCACGAACGAGGTCGTGTCGGTGGGCACCACGGTCCACGTGAAGGACCAGAAGACCGACAAGTCGGTCAAGTACAAGATCGTCGGCTCGGCCGAGGCCAACCCCTCCGACAACAAGCTCTCCAACGAGTCGCCCGTCGGCAAGGCGCTCCTCGGCAAGAAGCGCGGGGAGCTCGTGTCGGTTCCGGTGCCGCGCGGCCCCGCGCGCAAGCTCAAGATCACCAAGATCGAGGCCAAGTAGAGGCCGACCGGGTAGTCGCGCGCTTTCGCGACTGGGACCTCGATCCCGGCGAGCTCGACTACCTGCGCTACCACGCACGCCGCTACGCCCTCCTCACCGAGCGCGTGGAGCGGCTGCGACCGCACCGCCTGCTCGATGTCGGCGCCGGCTTCCAGACCGTGCTGTTCCGCGACCTCCTGGGACCGGAGGCCGTGGACGTGCTCGGCCTGTGGGTGCCGCGCTTCGCACCGCCGGACGGCGCCGGCGCGCACCTCGTGTTCGACCTCAACGAGGACGGGTGGCCCGAGGCCGGTCCGTTCGACGCCGTCGTGGCAGCCGAGGTCATCGAGCATCTGTTTCTCGGCCCG
>JAXDHW010000199.1:0-5373 GCA_034664365.1 Thermoleophilaceae bacterium | reverse complement strand
CCTTGTCGGTCTTCGCGTAGACCGTGTAGTAGTCCGCGTAGCCGCCGTTGGTGATGAAGCACTTCGAGCCGTTGATGACGTACTCGTCGCCCATCTTCGTCGCGGTGGTGCGCATGCCGGAGACGTCGGAGCCGGCGTCGGGCTCGGTGAGGCAGAACGACGCTAGCTTGGACTCCTCGGTGAGCATCCCGAGGTACTTCTTCTTGACCTCCTCGGAGCCGCCGATGATGATCGGCGCGGTGGCGAGGCCGTTGCACATCAGCGAGGTGCCGATGCCGGAACAGCCCCAGCCCATCTCCTCCTCGATGAGGCAGCCGCTGAAGTAATCGAGCCCGGGGCCGCCGTACTCCTCGGGGATGTGGGTGTTCATGAGACCCACCTCCCAGGCCTTGTCGATCACGTCCTGCGGCCAGGTGCCCTCCTTGTCGTACTCCCAGGCCACGGGGCGGATGTCCTTCTCGGCGAAGCTGTGCGCGAGCTCGCGAAGGTCCTTCTGCTCGTCGGTAAGCGTGAAATCGACCACTGATGCTCCTTGATCCGGCGCCGCGCGCAAAGCGGCGCGGCGAGGGCCTTCGCGGCCCGATTGATTAGTCAGTCAACGAGGTCTCAAAGGGTAGCCGAAGCGACCGGTGAGGCGCTCCACGGCAGGCCGAGTCAGCCGATGACCAGCCGTACGGCCACGTAGATCCCGAGCCCTATCACCGCCGCGCACACCAGGACCAGGCCAAGCTGATCCGGATACATGGCGGGCCGCGAGGGGGCCATCGTCCGGCGACGCAGGCGGCGCCACATGCTCCACACTGTAGGCGTGGAACCGATCGGCTACGTGGTGATCGTGATCGGCTGCCTCGGGATCGTGGCCGCGTTCTTCACGCTGAGCGGGACGAGCGCCCAGTACAGGGAGATCGGGAAGGGCGCCTTCTCCCTCGACGAGCCCGACCGCCCGCCCGGTCCGGCGCCCGGGAGCCCCCAGGCGCGGGCCGAGGCCGCCGCGGAGATCCGCCAGCTCGTGGAGGCCAAATCCGCCCGGCGCGAGGCGCGCGGGGAGGCGCCGCTCGACGTTGAGGCCGAGATCGCCGCGCTCACCGGACCGGCGCCGGCCCCCGACGACGCCCTCCGCGACGAGGTCCGCCAGCTCGTGATCGCCCGCAACGAGCGCCGCCAGCGCCAGGGCCAGGAGCCGCTCGACGTGGAGTCCGAGGTGGACCGCCAGCTCCGCGACCTGAGTTAGCCCCCGGTTTTCGGGTATAGATACGCGTCATGGCGAGCGGACAGGAACGGCGCTTCGAGCTCGAGGAGCTCATCGTGCGCCCCGGCACGTACTTCAACCCGCAGACCGAGGTCATCGTCGTGGTCGACGACTCGGCCTCGATGGACGCCGAGATCTTCAACCTCGAGGAGTTCGAGGGTGCCGACTGGGTGCTGGTCGCGGACGAGCTCCCGGTCGACGAGGCGCAGCGCGACGAGATGCTCGAGTCGTTCCAGGCGCGCTACGGCGGGGACGACGGCCGCAGCGTGACCCTCGACGCCGAGGAGCTCGACGACGACGTCGAGGAGACCGAAGAGGCTCCCCTCCCCGCCGAGGAAGTCGAGTAACCCGCTCCGCTCCGTAGGCTCAGGGCCGTGAGCCGGGCCTACGTCCTCGCAGTCTTCATTCCGATCGCGATCGTGCTCGACCTGGCGAACGCGCCGGCCGCCGCGATCTTCTTCAGCGCCGCGCTCGGGATCGTGCCCACCGCCATCCTGATGAGCGACGCGACCGAGCACCTGGCCGACCGCGCGGGGCCCGGGATCGGCTCGCTCCTCAACGTCACGTTCGGCAACGCCCCCGAGCTGATCATCGCGTTCGTCGCGCTCGCCGACGGGCTGCAGGAGGTGGTGAAGGCCTCGCTCGTCGGCTCCGTGATGGGCAACAGCCTGCTCGTGCTGGGCTTCGCGATGCTCGCCGGCGGCATCAAGCACGGGCGCCAGACCTTCTCGCGGCGCGCGATCGAGCACGTGTCGAGGCTGTTCCTGGTCACGACGATCGTCCTCGTCCTGCCGGCGGTCGTCGAGTGGATCGCCTCGGGCGACCTACCCGGCCCGAACACGGAGCACCACGACTACGCGACCTGGGTCGAGCTGCTCTCGCTGGCCGTCGCCCTGGGGCTGGTCTCGCACTACTCGTACGGGCTCACGAAGGCCATGCGCAACCGCACCGGCATCTTCGAGGCCGCACCCGACGCCGAGCCACCCGCGGAGACCTGGACGGTGCGCCGCTCGGTGGTCCTGCTCGCGATCGCGGGCGCGCTCGTGGGGGTGATGAGCGAGGTGCTGGTCGGCTCGATCGAGGAGGCGTCGCACGCCGTCGGGCTGTCGACGTTCTTCATCGGCGTGTTCGTCGTGGGCATCGCCGGCAACGCGGCCGAGCACTGGGTGGCCGTGGTGTTCGCCATCCGCAACAAGATGGACCTGTCGCTCAACATCGGAATCGGCTCGAGCATCCAGATCGCGATGTTCCTGGTGCCGGTGCTGGTCGTGGCGTCGTTCGTCCTCGGGCCGCACCCGATGTCGCTCGTCTTCAACCCGTACGAGATCGTGGGCATCGCCCTCACGGGCCTGGTCGTGTTCTACGTCGTGCGCAGCGGGGACACCACGCGCTTCGAGGGCGCCCTGCTGCTTGGCCTGTACGCGGTGCTCGCCGTGGTATTCGCTCTCGCCTAGGATCCGAGGCGCAATGCGGCAACGACAGTTCGGCGACCACGACCTCCACGCGTCCGAGATCGCCTTCGGCACCTGGGCGCTCGGCTCCGACTGGTGGGGCAAGACCGACGACCCCGACCGGCTGATCGGCCGCGCGCTCGAGCTCGGCATCACCTTCTTCGACACGGGCGACGCCTACGGCCAGGGGGTCAACGAGGAGATCGTCGGCCGCGCGCTCAAGCAGGCGGACCGCGACTCGGTCCAGATCTCCACGAAGTTCGGCTACGTGCTCGACTCCGAGCGCCGGCAGCACTCGGAGGGCGAGCGGCCGTCCGACTGGTCGCCGGAGCACGCGCGCGCGGCCCTCGAGGCCAGCCTGCGCCGGCTCGGCACCGACCACGTGGACCTGTACCAGCTCCACAACCCGCGCATGGACGCGATCGACCGCGACGACCTCTTCGCCGAGCTCGAGGCACTGCGCGACGAGGGCAAGCTGCGGGCCTACGGAGTGGCGCTCGGCCCCGCGATCGGCTGGCGCGAGGAGGGCCTGCGGGCGTTCGAGACGCGCGACATCGCCGCGCTCCAGACCGTCTACAACCTGCTCGAGCAGGAGCCCGGCAGCGACTTCCTGGCGGCGGCCGAGGAGCACGGCGGCGCCGTGATGGCGCGCGTCCCGACGTCGAGCGGCCTGCTCGAGGACAAGTACACGCTAGAGACCACGTTCTCGGGCAGCGACCACCGCCGCCATCGCCCGCGCTCGTGGCTCGTCGAGGGCCTCGAGAAGATCGACCAGCTGCGCTTCCTCGTGATCGAGGGCGAGCGCTCGATGGCGCAGGCGGCGCTCAGGTTCATCCTCCAGCAGCCGCGAATGGCGTGCGTGATCCCCACGATCACGTCGCTGGCCGAGCTGGAGGAGTTCGCCGGAGCGGCCCACGCTCCGGAGCTCACCGCCGACGAGCTGGCGCGGGTGGACGAGCTCTACCGCAGCGGCTTCGGGCTCGCGGCGGGCGCCGCTACTTGAGCAGGTTCGAGCAGCGCTGGAGAGCGGCGGTGTCGCTCGGCTTGGCCTTGTTCAGGCACGCCGCGTAGCGCTTGAACTGCGCGGACGTCGGCGCGTTGCCGCCGCCGGTTGCGCCCCCGGGCTGACCGGGCACGTTGCTCCCACCGGCGCCCGTGCCCGAGCCGCCGATCCCACCAGTCGCGCCCAGCGCGCCGCCCAGCCCGCGGAGCTGGTTGGCCAGCTCCGAGATCGGCTTGGCGTTCGTGGGCGCCTGGATGGTCTGCGGCGCGCCCACGCTCGCGAACTCGATCGACAGCGTGAGGTTGCCGCCCTGGATGCCGCGCAGACCGGCCTGCGCGGCCTTCGGCACCTCGAAGTCGAGGCTCACCGAAGCGCGCCGGATCTTGTTGTCCGTCTTGCCCACGTAGGCGTCGAACTTGGGGTTCTTGACCACGTTCTTGATCTGGTCGATGACCTGCGGCGTGAGCTGGCTCGGGCGCGCGGCGCCCACCGAGCCACCCGCCTTCTCCACGACCTTGTTCAGGTCCTTGAAGAGCTTCTGGACGTCGATGCCGGCGGACACGTGCTTGGTCGCGACCCCGGCCACGTCGGAGTCGCCCTCCACGGTCGCGTCCTTGACCCACGAGAGCGGGTCGACGCCGAACTGGCTCAGGCTGCGGCTGCCGTTGGGGCTGCTCTGGGCCGAGGCGGCCTTGAGGCGGTCCATCGTGGTCTTGTCGATCTCGTAGTTGGTCCCCTGGAAGTTCACGAACCCGCGGTCGCCGTCCGAGATGAGGCCGATCGAGAAGGTCTGGCCGCCGCCGGAGATGCTCACGTCCCAGTTCAGGCTCGGGATCGTCTTCGGCCCGTTCGACTTGTACGGCCCGCCGAGCTTCGCGCGGATCGGCTGCGAGAGCTGCGGAACGCCGTCGATCTTCGCGCTGAGGTCGATCGTCACGTTCGCGCTCGGGATCGACGCCGCGAAGCCGCGCTTGAGGAGCGCCTTGGCGTCCCCCTCGCTTCCCCCGCCACAGCCCGCGACGAGCGCCGTCACGAGGGCGGCGGCGATGAGGGCGAGCGCGAGGAGGCGGTGTCGGACTGGCACGGGAGGAGTGGGTACTGCGATAAACCGGGGGTACGGTGGGATCCGAGGGTATCGACTCGCCGGTGACCGCAACCGCAGTTCCCGAGGCCCGTTAGCCCTTCGATGAAGCCACGACCACGTCGCGTCCTCGTGCTGGCGGTCCTCGCGACCGCGGCGGCGGCGTGCGCCACGCCCGTGGCCGCGCCGGCCAGCACCGTGTATCAGTACCGCGGCGACGGCCGGCTCGTGCCGAGCGACGATCCCGCCCTTCCGCCGGTCGCCACCTCGAGCCCACTCGGCCCCACCCGGCCCGCGCCGCCCCGGCTCCACTCCGCCGTATCGGCGGTCAAGCGCGCGATCGCGCGGGCGCGCGCGAACGAGCGGATCACGGCGGACGACGGGGACCGCTACCTGGCGATCTACTCGGCGGCGCGCCATGCGCGAGCGGACATGCCGGCCGGCACGCGCCGGACCGAGCTCGGAAGCGTGCTCGCCACACTCGACGAGATCGCGCGGGCCGGTGACCTCACGGCGAGCCGCATGCCGGCCCTCTTCCTCCAGCTCGACCGCAACAGGGAGCTCTGGACCGGGGTCGATGAGCTGCCCG
>JAXDHW010000138.1:0-4700 GCA_034664365.1 Thermoleophilaceae bacterium | reverse complement strand
CATGGGCCAAGCCTACGCCACCGAAGGCGTGCCGCGCCGGGGGTCTAGATACGACCTATGTAGCGCTTATCCGCAGTTCGGCCAGGGGGCCGTGCCGCGCTCGTGGTACAGCTTGAGCGCCCGCTTGTCCTGCTCGTACTCGGACGCCTTGGCGGGATCGCCGTGGCCGCCGACCGAGCGCCAGGTGGGGCGTGAGAACTGGTACTTGCCGCGGTACTTCCCGTCGGGCGAGATCGCGCGCGGGTTGCCGCCCGACTCGCACTGGGCGATCTGCTTGAGCTTCTTCGGAAGCCTGACGTGCCGCTTGCCCGAGCTCTCGGTCTTGCTCTTGGAGCCGGATGGCGCCGCGGACCCGCCGGTGCTGCCGTCCGTCGCGAACGCGCTGGCAGCCGTGATCGCCAGCACCCCTACCACGATCGCCACGACTAGAAATCGGATCCCCATCAGCCTCTCGTTCATCTCTCAGGGCCTACGGGGTGAGCTGACGGGCTCGCGCGGAAAGATTCGCGCTACGCCACTCACTGGTGGCGATTCGCCCCACGGACCTGCCGCCTGCGCAGGTCCAAATGGTTCCCCCGTTCCTCGACGCATGCGTCAAGGACTCGGCCAATTGGCGGCTACAGCTAAGCAGATACCCCGGCGGGATGCCCTGAAACCCGTTCCTGAGCGGATCCGAGCCCGATGAGCGCACCGGGAATTGCAACGAGGGCGTATGGGACGAGCAGCAGCCGCGTCTCGGCGAGCACGGCCGCGAAGAGGTGCACGGCGAGCCAGATCGGCACCACGGCCAGGGCGAACGTCTTCAGCGCCGGGGGCCAGCGCCGGACCCGCCAGAGGGCGAGCAGCGGCACGATCGTGAGCGTCTCGAACAGGTTCTGCCAGGTGATCGCGCGGCCCACGTTGAACTCGAACAGCTCGAACCCGTGGTGCTTGCCGTACGGCACGATCAGGTGGCCGGGCCCCACCACGACGCGGACGACGGCGACCGTCACGGCGAATGCCGCCAGCGCCGCCAGCCCCAGCATCAGCGCGCGGCGGCCCTCGGCGGTCCGGCGCCCGAGCCGCAGGCCGGTCGCCGCGAGCATCAGCGGCACCAGGCCGCAGGTCTCGCGGTTGACCGCCCCGACGATCGTGAGCGGGACGATCCACGCGTAGCGGCGGTCGAGGATCAGCACGCCGGCGGCGAGGTAGACGGCCAGGTCGCCGTAGGTGTCGAACGTGAGGCCGGCGTTGTACCCCGCGCGCGTCATCGCGTACGCGAGCAGCGCGAGTCCCACGGCCGCGACCCCGCGCGCGAGCCCGAGCCGGCGGTAGAGGAGCCACGCGAGCGCGAAGACCGCAACGTTCTGGAGGACCCTGAAGCCGAGCAGGCCGACGGTGGCGGGGTCGGAGAAGCCGAGCGCCTTGGCGGTGCGCTCCGACTCCTTCGCGAGCCACTCGGACGCGACCCGGAACTGCCACGGATCGCCACCGTCCCCGCGCAGGATCCGGTCCACGCGGGCGGGCTGGGCGAGCTGGACGAAGTGGCGCGCGTTGCCGTCGTCGGAGATCCGCGCGAGCCCGCGGTACTGCGAGTAGACGGTGCCGACGGCGAGCAGGAGCACGAGCCCGCAGACGAGCGCGGTCGTCCTGTCGCGCACGGATCGCACGCGGGCATCCTGCCGGAAAACGCCGCCGCTATCGTGCGCCGACTGATGGAAGCGTGGACGCGCCGCATCATCCGCAACCGCCGCAAGGTGATCGCCGCCTGGCTCGTGCTGTTCGTAATCGGCGGGGCCGCCACGTCATCGCTCGCCGACCTGCTCTCGAACCGCTTCAGCGTTCCCGGCTCGGAGGCTGAGAAGGGCCGGCAGCTCCTGTCGAAGACCATGGGCGAGAAGGGCGACGGCGACTTCACGCTCGTGGTGCAGGCCACCGGCGGGGCCCCCGGCCCCGAGCTCCAGGCCAAGACCGAGGACGCCGCCCGCCGGGCCGCCGGCAAGGTCAAGGGGGCGAAGGCGGGCCCGGTCCAGAGCGCGGGCCACGGAGTCACGTTCGTCCAGATCCCCACGCCGCTCGAGGCCGTCGACGCCGCGAAGAAGACGAAGGGCATGCGGGCGGCGATCGGGAAGCTGCCCGGCGCCCGCACCTACCTCTCGGGGTACCCCGCGATCCTCGAGGACACGAAGCAGATCAACAGCGACGACATCGCGCGCGGCGAGTCGATTGCGATCCCGGTGGCGATCATCGTGCTGGCGTTCATGTTCGGGACGCTCGGCAGCATCTTCGTGCCGCTCGCGTTCGCCGCCGTCACGATCCCGACCGCGCTCGGAATCGTCTGGATCTTCGCGCACATATTCGACATGGCGACGTACGTGACCCAGATCGTCGCCCTGATCGGGCTGGCGATCGCGATCGACTACTCGATGCTCGTGGTGTTCCGATATCGCGAGGAGCTCGACACGACCGAGGACCCCCACGAGGCGCTCGTGCGGAGCATGACCACGGCCGGCCGGGCGACGCTGTTCTCCGGGCTCGCCGTGGCATTCGGGCTCGCGCTCCTGGTCGTCATGCCGCTGCCGTTCATGCGCTCCATGGGCATCGGAGGCCTGATGGCGCCGCTGGTGTCGATCGCGGCGGCGGCCACGTTCCTCCCCGCGCTCCTCGCCACGCTCGGCCGTGGCGTCAATCGCTTCCGCTTCATACCGCGCCGCATCCTCGAGCGCCGTGCCCACGGCGAGGGCAACTTCTGGCACCGGCTCGCGACCTCGATCATGCGCCGCCCGCTCGTCTACATGGGCGGGGCGGCGTGCGTGCTGCTCGCGCTGGCGCTCCTGGCCACCGGGCTGCACGTGACCGGCGGGTCCGACAGCAACGGGATCCCGAAGAACAGGGAGTCGACGCGCGGGCTCGCGGTGCTCGAGAAGACGATCGGTCCCGGCGCGCTCGCCCCGAACCAGATCGTGATCGACACGGGCCGGCCCGGCGGGGCGTTCACGCCGGCGGTTCAGGCGGCGGAGCAGCGTCTCGTGGCCAGCCTCCGGGGGGATCCCGAGGTCAAGGGCGGCACGGTGCTGGCGCCGGCCACGCTCGAAGCGGCTGGAGCCGTGCCCCAGCCCGCCCTGCGCCAGCGGCTCCTGGACGCGTCGCTCGTGGACCGCAGCGGGCGCGTCGCCCAGGTTCGCGCGGCGGCGTTCCACGACAGCGGCACCAACCCGTCAAAGAACCTCGTCAAGCGGATCCGCGACGACTACGTGCCCGCCGCCGGCTTCGGATCGGCGCAGGTCTACGTCACGGGCCAGCCCGCCTTCGGCGTCGACGTCGTCGACAAGGCCTACGCGTCGTTCCCATGGCTGGTGGCGGCCGTGCTGGTGCTCACCTACCTGTTGCTGCTGCGCGCGTTCCGCTCCGTGTTCCTGCCGCTGAAGGCCGTCGTGATGAACGTCCTGTCGGTGGGCGCCACGTACGGAGTGCTCGTGCTGGTGTTCCAGCACGGCTGGGGCGAGTGGATCGGCATCCAGTCCACCCCGCAGGTCGACTTCTGGATCCCGATCTTCCTGTTCGCGATGGTCTTCGGCCTCTCGATGGACTACGAGGTGTTCCTGCTCTCGCGCATGCGCGAGGAGTGGGACAAGCGGCACGAGAACGAGCAGGCGGTGGCGTTCGGCCTCGAGCACACGGGCCGGATCATCACGGCGTGCGCGATCATCATGGTGGCGGCGTTCTCCGGCTTCATCGCCAGCAGCTTCGTGAGCCTCCAGGAGTTCGGCGTGGGGCTTGCGGTGGCGATCTTCCTCGACGCCACGCTGGTGCGGGCGATCCTCGTACCGGCCTTCATGAAGGTGATGGGCGACTGGAACTGGTACCTGCCCGACCGCGTGCGCAGGGCGCTGCGGCTGCGTCCGGGCAGCTCGGCGCCGGTCGTCTCGCCCGCGCCGGGCGACGGCGGCTCGTAAGGTTCCTGGCGTGAAGGCGCTATCGCTCATCACGCTCCCCGCGCGCCTCGGGTACGAGGTGGCGCGCCGCACGCTCGACGTCGCGGCGGGTGCCGGCCGAAGGGTGGGGCTCTTCGGGCACTCGGACGTCGAGCCCCCGGCTCCGCCGCCCGCCGAGCGGCCCAGGAGTGCGCCGCGGCCGAGGCCGGCGGCTCGCCCCGAGCCTGCACCGAACGGAGCCGATCCCACTCCGCAGCGCGCCGCCCCGGGTTCGCTCCAGTCCGAGGACGTCGAGCTGATCCGCCGGGTCGAGACCGAGGTGCTCCGGGACACCGAGTCGCCCGAGTTCTCCGTGGACGTCAACCCGATCGGAGGCGTGGTCAAGCTGAGCGGACGCGCCGAGAGCACCGACCACGTGCGCGAGCTCCAGCGCCGCGCCCTGTCGGTCCCGGGCGTCAAGCGGGTCGAGCACGAGCTGAGCGTGCCCGACAGCCCCGCCCCGGGCCCGTTCAACGCCGAGCACCACCGGCCGGACGCCGAGCCACTGCCGAAGCACCTGGCCGAGCGCGGCGCGGGCCGCCAGCCGGCCCCGCTGGGCGCCGACGAGCCCGACGCCGAGCCCTCCTAGCCCTCCCCCAGCTAGAACGCCCAAAAAAAGGGCAATGAAGGGGGCCCGGGCAGTAGCGCCATGTCCCGAAGCCCGTGTAAGCCGGCGCAGGGCGGTGCCGGGCGCCACGGCGCTGCTCGGGCGGGTGGCCGCGATGGGCACTTCGCGCGACGACCGAA
>JAXDHW010000073.1:0-2604 GCA_034664365.1 Thermoleophilaceae bacterium | reverse complement strand
AAGCGGCGCCGGCGCTCCTCGTCCTGCCGCTGGGCCTCGACCTCCACGCGCCGGTACGCCACGTCCGCGCGGGTCATGATCGCGTCGCACCAGTTCCAGAGCGTGTAGACGTCCTCGAGGTCGACCGCCTGGCCGGCCTGGCGGGCCTGCTCGCGCCAGTGGTCGATCACGCACCGCACGGCGATCCGGCGCGAGCGGTTGATCGCCTCGAGCGGCACCCCGGCGCGGGCGAGGCTGACGGTCAGCTCCTCGGATCCCTCGAGCTCTTCGTCGTTCGGCGGCCGCCGCTCGCCCACCGCGGCGCTGCCGCGCACGCTCTCGGCGATCGTCATGCGACGGACCTCGTCGAGCTCCAGGTCCCTGATCGCGGGAATGTGCTCGCGAACCGCCGCGACGATCTCGTCCACCAGGCCGTGAGCCGTCCGCTCGAAGCGTCGTCGCTCGGCGCTTCGCCTCAATGAGGTCACTTACCCTCCTGGAATGTTCGCCGGAGCCCAGCGGGCCCACTCGGCGTCGAGCTTGGAAAAAGTATATTGAGCGGACCTAGGCGGATCGCAACTCTCGGCGCGTTCGCAGCCGTCTTCGTCGCGGTCACCGCGGCGCCCGCCGCGCAGTTCCCGCACGGGCCGCCGAACGACCCGCTCTTCGACGCGAGCCCGTTCCCGAACGCGACGAACGAGCAGTGGGACCTGGCCAGCCCGTCCGGCGGGTTCGACCGCGGGATCTCGGCCGACCGGGCGTGGGCGTTGACGACCGGGACCGGCGTGACGATCGCCGACCTCGACGTCGGCGTACAGCTCGACCATCCCGACCTGAAGGGCCGCTGGGCGCCCGGGCACGATGTCTACGCGCGCGACGGCGATCCCACGTCCGACACGCAGAACGCGCACGGGACCAACGTGGCCGGAGTCCTGGGCGCCGCCACCAACAACGGCACCGGCGTGGCCGGCATCGCGCCCGGCGCCCGGCTCCTCCCGATCCGCACCTCCGACAACATCCTCCACCAGGGCGTGCGCGTGGGCGAGGGGATCGTGTACGCGGCCGACCACGGAGCCCGCGCGATCAGCATGAGCCTCGGGACCGACTCGTTCGGCTCTGCACTACGCCGCTCGGTCCGCTACGCCCACCGCCGCGGCGTGGTGATGGCGGTGGCGATCGGCAACGAGTTCCACTTCCACCACCACTACCCGCAGGTGATGGACGACGTGCTGGCGGTCGGCGGCGTGAATCCCGACACCGCGAACCTCGCGGCGCGCGACCCGAGCCTCGCCAAGGTGGCGAGCGACTTCACCGTCAAGGCCTCGTACTCCGACTACGGCCCGCACATCGACGTCGTCGCGCCCACCCAGGTCCCGACTACCGACTGGGGCGGCGGCTACCGGATGACGTGGGATGGCACGTCCGCGGCCACGCCGCACGTGGCGGCCACCGCGGGCCTCGTGATCGCGCGCGCGCGGGCCGTGGGGATCCATCTCTCGGCCGACGAGGTGATGCAGATCGTGCGGATGACCGCCACCGACCTGACCGCCGCGTCGCAGGGCTACGCGCCCGGCTGGGACCAGCGCTCGGGCTGGGGCCGCGTGAACGCCTTCGCGGCGGTGAGCCGCGTGGCGCCCGGACGGATCCCGCCGGTGGCGAACATCACCTCCCCCGGCTGGTACCGGCCGACGCGCAGGCGGATCGCCGTGCGCGCCAAGGTCCACGGGCGCTCCGCGACGAGCTGGAAGCTGGCGCTGGGGCGTGGCGACGATCCGCGCTCGTGGCGCGCGCTCGCCGCGGGCTCGGGCACGGGCCCACACGCCCGGCGGCTCGCGCGCGTCGACACCCGGAAGCTCGCAGCGGGCGACTGGACGCTCAGGCTCCGGGCGACCGACACGCAGGGAAACCGCGGCGAGGACCGCGCCGTCTTCCACGCGATCCACGATCCCGCCCTCAAGCGCGGCTACCCCAAGCGCCTCGGCACCTCCGGCGAGGCCTCCCCCACGCTCGCGGACCTCAACCGCGACGGCAGGCGCGACATCGTGCTGGCCACCGGCGGCGGGCAGGTGCACGCGTGGGACGGCAGGAGCGGCCGCGAGCTCCGCGGCTGGCCGCGCTCGATGCGGCCGACCCCCGGGTCGCGCGCCGCCGCGCGGCGGATCGGCACCGTGCGCTCGGGGTTCGTGGGTAGCGCGGCGGTCGGGAACGTGGCGGGCGGGAAGCGGCCGGAGGTCGTGGCCGCCGGGCTCGACGGCCGCGTGTACGCGTGGACCGCGCGCGGGCGGCCGCTCCACGGCTTCCCGTTCCATATCCGGCTCCACCGCCCGGCGGCGGACGGGCGCCTCGACGCGGCGATCTACGCGAGTCCGGCGCTGGCGGACCTCGACCGCGACGGCAGGCTCGACATCGTCTTCGGCGCGGCCGACCAGCACATCTATGCGCTGAGGGGGAACGGCCGCGCGCTCCCCGGCTGGCCCGTCCTCGCGCGCGACACCGCAGCGGGCGGCGACCCCGAGAAGATCCTCTCCTCGCCCGCGATCGGCGACCTGAACGGCGACCACTCCCCGGACGTCGTCGAGGGCACCGCCGAGGCCTACGGCTCGTCACCGAACATGAGCGGCCGCG
>JAXDHW010000066.1:0-7072 GCA_034664365.1 Thermoleophilaceae bacterium | reverse complement strand
ACCCTGCCCGCGGCGACCCTAACCCGGGTGAGGCGGTTTTTCAACAGCTCCGGCCGATGCGCGCCTCTTGCGGCAGCGGCTACCCGCCGTTGCGCTCGCGGTGCTTGCAACCAGGCCAGCAGCAGGGCCGACGTTGGCCTTCCTCGAGCTCCTCCTGGGTCCGCCGAATGCGGCGCTCTCGGGTCGTCTCCTGCTTGGCGTCCTCGACCCAGCAGATGAACTCGTTGCGAGCCAAGGGCGTGATGTCTGTCCACGCGGCGAGCGCCGTGGTGTTGGCGATCAGCGCCTTGCGCAGGTCTGCGGGCAACTCGTGCACTACCCCACCGGGCACTCGCCGGCTACTCATAGGGCGACACGGTAGCTCCATCCACGCGACCGCAAGGGCTCGCGGCCGTTCGGCCTTTCGGCCTCTCATCCCCGGAACGAACCGGCGACGTCGCTGCGCTTACGGCGCCGGAGTGGCGCGGACGCGGTAGAGGCGCCCGCCCGAGACGCTCGCGACCTCGATCAGCCGGAGGCGTGGCACCAAGGCGGCGGGCACATATGGACGGGCGTGACCCGGCTCGGCGAACCACGCCAGGTAGGCCGGATCCGCAGCTCGGACCCGGGCCAGGTTCGGCCCCGACTGTCGGCATACCGAGACACTCCGGCTGGGCCAGCAATCAGCACGCGTCGACGTGAGGAAGAACAACGCATCGGTGAAGTTGGAGAAGGTCGGCGAGACCCCTCTGCCTCGGAGCAGCGAGACGAGCGCCGAGCCGCGCCACGGCCGCGCCGTGAATCCGGAGCCGTTATGGCGAAGGCGGTTGAACTCAACTCGGGTCACGTGCAGCTGCGCTCCAATCCACATCACGACGACGCCGGCGCCGACAGCGACCAATGCACCGCGCGACGCGGAGCTGCTCAGCAGACGATCCAAACCAGCCAGCGCGACCACGACCGCGGGCACGAAGGCGGGCGACAGCAGGCGGGGATCGATCGGATCCAGGTACGCGGTCGAGGCGGATGCGAGCAGGAAGGCCACGTACCCGAAGGCGAGCACTCCGAGGGGCCACACCGGAGGCCGGTGCGGTCCGTCCGTCGACCGGCCGGCGTCTTGTCCACGCCCCCGCGGGCGCGGCAATCTCCTCCGACCCACCAGCCACACACCGAAGGCGGCGAGCAGCGCTGCGAGAAATTCCGCGCGGAGCGCGCCTGCTGGTACGTCGGGAATAAACCACCGCGATATCCCCCCGGCGGCGTCGGACAGATTCTGGCCAAGTGAGGTCATGGACTTGCCGTGCCCGCCGAGCAGGTATCCGGGCGTCAGTTGGAGATTTCGTAGTACGACCAGCACTGGGACGATGCCCGCGACGAGCAGGAACAGCCCAGCGCGCTGGGCACGTTCGCGGCGAGGCATTGCCCGCCGGGTGGCCGCCAGCAGTACGAACGCGCCGCTCGCACACAGCCATGTCCCGCTGTAGCGCACTGAGAACGAACAACCCGCCAGCAGGCCAGTCACGACCACCCAGCGCCATTGGCGTGGGCGCTCGAGGGCCATCTCGAGTCCCAGCGCGGTCGCCAGCGCCAGTGCGACGAAGAGCGGCTCTGACCAGACGGCGGACGAGATGACGAACAGCGTCGGCGCGATCGCAAGTCCGACGACGCCCGCCAGGCGCAATGCCTTTGAGCCCACGTGGCGCCGGAGCAGCATCCAACCCGCAATCACGATGAACCCCAGGCAGAGCGAGTTGAGGAGGCGCGCAGCGAGCAGGCTTTCGCCGGCGACCTCGCCAACGGCGGCGTTGACGACCGGAAACCCCGGCGGCAAGGTCGTCAGCGGAGTTCCCTTGAAGGAGAGCAGGCCGTGACCCGATCGCAGGTTGTCGGACGTCGACAGGTAAAAGACCGAATCCGTGCTGACCCGCGGGCCGTGTGGTGCGGTTGCGATCAGGACGGCGGCGGCGGCCATCGCCGCGACGGCCAGTACCGCGACTGTCTCAAGCCCCGGAGCCCTGATCAGCCTGACGAACGCCCCGGGCACGCGTTGCCCAATCTAGTAGGGGCTCTCGCCCTTCGCTCATTTGCAAGGTCGATACTTAAGACCCGTGGCCCGGCACGAAATCATCGCGGCCGGCATGCTCGCGCTCGTGTTCGCGGCGCTCGCCGTGATTCTCCCCCTCGACGCGCGCGCCGCTCCCAAGTGCACCTACGACGACGGCACGGTGAGCATCGCGGTGCCCGCCGGGGAGAAGGGGTCGGCGCGGGTCGGCCATGGCGACGCGATCCTCGCGAGCGGCGAACGCTGCGGCGCGGCGACGACCGCGAACACGGACGCCATTGTCGTCACCGGCGGTGGCGGGTCCGAGCTGGCGATCGACCTACGCGGCGGGCCGTTCGGTGACATCCCGATCGAGGCGAGCCTGGGCGGCGACGGCAGCCGCCTGCGGGTGATCGGCGGCGCGAGCGGCGAGAAGATCACGGTGCGCGGCGACACGATCCAGCTCGGCGCGAAGGGCGGCGAGGTGGCGATGGAGGACGTGAGCCTCCTGACGATCGAGGGAGGCGGGGGCGGCGACACGGTGACGGGCGGAAACGGTGACGACACGATCCGCGGCGGCCCCGGCAGAGACCGCCTCCGCGGCGCCGGCGGCGACGACCGCCTCTTCGGCGGCCACGAACGCGACCGGATGTGGGGCGGAGGCGGCCGTGACCGGCTCGCGGGCGGCACCGGGACGGACGTCTGCGAGGGCGGCGCCGACCGCGACGAGCTGCTCTCGTGCTCACCCCGCTACGACTTCAGCGCGAGGAAGATCGACTCCGCTCTCCGCGAGCGGATGAACGGCCGCTCGTTCCATGGCAGCCGCTGCCCCGTCGGGCTGGGCGACCTCCGCTACCTGCGGCTCCGCCACTGGGGCTTCGACGGCGATGTGCACAGCGGCGAGCTGGTCGTGCACCGCGACGCGGTCGGCGAGATGCGCACCGCCTTCAGGCGGATCTTCCGCGCCCGCTTCCCGATCCGCCAGATGCGCTTGATCGACGACTACGGCGGCGACGACCACCGTTCGATGGACGCGGACAACACGTCGGCGTTCAACTGCCGCGTCGTCGCCGGCACGAGCCACTGGTCCGAGCACGCGTACGGGCACGCCATCGACGTGAACCCGGTCGAGAACCCCTACGTCACGAGCTCCGGCCACGTGTCGCCCCCGGCCGGCCGCCCGTATGCGGATCGCTCACGCGATGCCCAGGGGATGATCGAGCCGGGCGACGCCGTGGTCAGCGCCTTCGCGGCAGTCGGCTGGCCCTGGCACGTACAGGGCTGGCCCAAGGACTACCAGCACTTCTCGGTCAGCGGGCACTGACCGCGGCGCTGGCGAGCGCGCTCAGCCTGAGGTGATCGGTATCGCGCGCTTGACCGAGGCCGCGCGCTTGCCGTCGGGCTGGACACGCAGCTTGAACTTCGCGCGCGCGTGGTGAAGGCCGCCGAGGGCGTGGCGCTCGAAGTCGCCGAGGGTCAGTGACAGCACGTGGGGCTCACCGGCGGCGAGGACGGCTTGGCCCGCGCGGCGGCTCGAGCGAATCGGCCGGCGGCCAGCGGCGAGGACGGCCTCGTCGCGGACGCGGCAGCTGGTGGTGCACACCAGCACGACGCCGGGCGCCTCGCCGCGGCGAAGGAGGGTCCGCCGGGAGAGCTTCTTGCGCGCCCAGACCTGAGCGCGGCCGATCTTGCGCACGCGCTTGACCGCTCGGGTGCCGAGGATCTGCTCGACCGCCTTCCTCACGGAGCCGGCGGGGAGCTTGGCCGTCGCGACCGGCGGGGGGATCGCCGGCGGCGTCGTGGCGGGACCCGTGCCGGAGGCTGGCGGCGTGATCGGGAGGGTGGGCAGCGTCAGGTCGGGCGGGAGGTGCGGGAGCTCGAGCTGGGATTCCTGGGGCACGGTCGCCTGCTCGACCGGGGGCTCCTCCCCCGGAGGCTGCGAATAGTCGGGCGGCGACTCGGGCGTATCCGGCGCCGCCGGCTGCTCGGGCACCTGCGGCGTGTCCGGGCCCTGCGGCGTGTCCGGGCCCTGCGGCGGATCCGGCACGTCCGGGATGTCGGGGACGTCAGGGATGTCCGGCGGCTCGGGTGGGTCGACCTTCACGGGCGGCCGGACCGTGATGTCGAACGTCGGCGTGAAGACGGTGCCATACGGGTCGGCGATCCTCAGCTTCACGCAGTCGTAGCCCTCGTAGCCCACGTCCGGCACGTACGCCGCGGTGATGCCCGAGTAGCCCCACGCCGTCTGCGTCGTCGTGATCGGCCCGAGCGTTCCGTGCTTCGGCTCGGTGACGACCTCGACCGTGAACGGATCCTCCTCGTCGTCCTCGCAATTGGCCAGCAGGAGCCCCGGGGCGGGGCTCAGAACCTCGACGTACTGCCACCAGCCGCAGGAGCCGCCCTCGTTGTACGGGGGCTCGCGCGGAACCATCTGGATCTTCGCCTCGGGGCCCTCGCCCTTCAGGCCGAGCGCGGTGACCCCGAAGGGGTCGGGTTCGAGGCTGTCCTCCGTCGGGACGTAGGTCGCGACGCTCGAGCGTTGAAGTCCCGAGTAGTTCGTGTACGGCGCCCCCTCGACGAGGGCGAGCACACCGCGCTTGGGCGGCCTCGACAGCCGCGAGGCGAACAGGTCGCCGTCGGCGTCGGTGCACGTGAGGCTGAATCCGCGGGACTTCGCCCCCGGGCGGAAGTTCACGTTCATCACGCCGTCGTACGAGCTGTACGACGACGGTGTGCACTCGGGCAGCCGGTCCACCGACGGGCCGACGCTGACCGTCAGCTCCGCGTCGGCCGAGCGGGCTCCGAGGGAGTCCGTCGCCCAGATCGTTGTGGTCTCCGTCCCGTCGAAGGTCGCGCTGCGGTAAAGCCAGTTGGACTCGCTGAACCCCGCGAGGACGTGCTTCGGCGCCTCCGGGTGCACCCCCGGCGGGCCGCCTTCCATAATGAAGTCGTCGCCGTCCGGATCTCTGCAGTAGGGGTACATCCACAGCTCGGCGGGTCCCGTCCCGTCCGTGCGCTGGCTCGCGCTGGCACCGGTGCAGATCGGCGGGCTGTTCTCGTCCGTGGGCACCACCTCGAGACGCACGCGCTGCTCGACCGTGTCGCCCGCGGGGCCGGTGAGCTCGAACACGGCCTCGTCGAAACGCGGCGCGCCGTCGTGCGGTCGGGCGGTGAAGCGGAGCCCGTAGTAGTCGGTCGAGACCTCCGAGACGTCGGAGTACTCGGGCGGGGTGACAAGCTTCGCGCTCGTCGCCCGCTGGCAAAGGACCGAGAGCGCGCGCGTCTGATCGGGACGGAGTCGCACCGCCGGCTCCCAGCACTCCGGCACGCCGCACGAGGTCTCCGCACAGGACGTCTCGCTCGCGCTCGCAGACCCCCCGCCCAACAGGGTGACCAGCAACGCGAACACCACTCCGGCCAGAGCGAGCATCCATTCGGAAAACTACGCCCGAATCGGGGTGGGGTCAAGCGCTAGACCCCGGCACCCTCCGGGCGGCCCGATCGTCGCCGCCTCGGGCCCGAGGGCGTCGACGTATATGAATCGCTAGCCGACGACCATCAGGGTGTTGCCCTCCGGGTCGCGCAGCCAGAACAGCGGCGGCACCGGGTCGCCCATCCGGCTGATCTCGGAGTCCACGTCCACGCCGCTCTCGCGCAGCTCGGCGTGGTAGGCGTCGATGTCGTCCGTGTGAAGGCCGATGCCCGTCTCGCGGTTGCCCGTCGGCTTGCCCTCGGGCGGCGGCGCGATCGCGATCGTGGTCTCGGCGTCGCCGGGCGCCACCTCGACCCAGCGGTAGCCGTTCCCGAAGGCGATGTCGGTGCGCTTCTCGAGCCCGAGCTTCTCGACGTAGAACTCGATCATGCGGTCCTGGTCCGCCGTCGGGATGACCACGGTGTTGATCTTGTCGACGTGTGTCTTGGTGCTGGTCACATTTCCTCCTACAGGTTGACGTTGGCACCAGTTGAGACCGCCATTGGTGCGAAAACTCATCGCGGTTGGCTCAGCCCGACCGCCTTTCGCGCAGCGAGAGCGCCGCCACCGCGAGGCCGAGAGCAGCCGGCAGCCAGGCGAGCACCCACGATACGGCCGACGGCCGCAGGTCCCAGTAGGAGGCGGTCGCGAACGGCAGCAGGTGGGCGACCGCGAACCCGATGGTCACGCCGACGCCGAGGAGCAGCGCCGCCGCCGTGCTCCGCACGAGGTCGCCGCGGACGATGACCGCCATGACGGCGGCCAGCACCAGCCACTGCGGGACCGCGACGAGCGCAAGCTGGTCCAGCGGCGTGTCGAGCCCGTCGTCGAGTGCGTGGCTGAGATCGTGCGCCGCCAGCGCGACGAGGAGCACGCCCGACCAGATGACGAGGGAACGCGAAGCGCGGCGGGGCATGCGGTAATGATGGCGCTGACGTTCCTCGTCGCTCACTTCCCCCGAAGGGGTAGGTAGCGGACGTACACGACGCGGGAGGCGAACGTCCGCGTCTCGACGAGCTCCAGGTCGATCCGCTCGTCCAGGCGAGGGAAGTACGGCGTGCCACCGCCCAGGACGACCGGGCTGACGAACAGCCGGTACTCGTCGACGAGGCCCAGCTCGATGCAGGTGCCCGCGAGACCGGCGCCACCCACGGCCAGGTCCTTGCCCGGTTCCTCCTTCAGCCGGGCGACCTCCTCCGCGACCCCGCCCCTCACGAGCCTGGAGTTGCCCACGACCGTCTCGAGGGTCGTCGAGAACACGATCTTCGGAAGGGGCTTCCAGATGCGGGCGAACTCGAGCTCGTACTCCGGAGCCGACGGGTTCTGGTCAGCCGTCTCCCAGTACGTCATCACCTCGTAGAGCCTCCGCCCGCAGAGGTGCGCGCCGATCTCCCGCGTCTGCTCGTTGTGGAACCGGTGGCGCTCCTCGTCCGGAGCGGACCAGTCGATGTTGCCGCCGGGCCCGGCGATGAACCCGTCCAGCGAGACGGTCATCGAGTAGATCAGCTTGCGCGACACGGCAGGCGTGAGTTTCAAGCATTTCGGCGGCGGGGACAGCTACGCCCTGAGGATCGATCACG
>JAXDHW010000061.1:0-4239 GCA_034664365.1 Thermoleophilaceae bacterium | reverse complement strand
TCGCCTCCTGGGCGATCCGATAGAGGATCGCCTCGACCTCGTCCGGGAGGTGACCCCGAAGCCAATCCTCGACATTCCACTCAAACCCCGCCACGGTGCCGACCTCGCACAGGTACGACTCGATCGCGGGGCCGAGTCCTCCACTCTCGAGCTCCCGGGGGCTGAGGTCGAAGATCAGGCGGCGCAGCCTGCCCACGGCGTGTCGCACCTTGTCCGCGACTTGGCCGATCTCCTCGCCGTGCCCGGAGTCCGCCAGGTCGTCCCCGAGCATCTCCAGCCGGAGCGCCGCCGCTGACATCACCTGGATCGAGTCGTCGTGGATGTCGGAGGCGATGATGTTGCGCTCCGTCTCATGCGCCTGCACGAGGTCCCTCAAGAGCCGGCTCCGATCGGCGTTCGCTTCCTCGAGCTCGTCCACCTTGTCGAGGAGCTGCTGGTTGAGCAGGCGCAGGGTGCGATCGAACTCCTCCGCCGGCATCTCCGAGACAGCGTCGTCGGCCACGAGCGCAGCGGTGATCGCGGTCAGGATTTCGTGGGGTTCAGCGACCTTCGGAATCACGGTGAAGACACCGGAGGCGGCGGCCAGCTCACGGTCCTGCTCCGTCATGTGGGTGGCGGTACGGAATGCCACTCGCGGCTGGCGGATTGCGGTATCGGCGCGGAGCCGGCGGACGAACTCGTAGCCATCCATCCTCGGCCTGAGGACGTCGGTGACGACGAGATCCGGGGAGTCGGTCCGGATCAGCTGAAGTGCCTCGTCGCCGTCGCCGGCCTCGAGCGTCCGATGACCCGCGTAGCCGAGCAGCCTGACCAGGAACTTCCGGTTGGCCTGATCGTCGACCACCAATATGACCGCCATGTCAGGTTGCCCAACTACTTGTGGTGGCCATACCCCAACTGTGACGGCATACCGCGCAAAGGGCGTGCTCCATTAACAAACTATTCAGGTTCCACGCCCCATAACGCAAGACCGATGTAAGTGCGGTCAAGATCGTGCACGTCTGGATCACCCTCAATCCCTGTCAGGGGCCGCTCCTGCCGCGTCGGACCTCGAGGACTCCCGGAGCCGTCGGGCGACGGCGCGCACGTTTGCGAGCACTTCCCCGAGGTGGTGCGGCGGGTCCTCGCGCCAGGCGATCACGGTGTCGGGCATCGTGGCGTCCGAGGCGGTCGGGCGTACCGACACGAGCGCTCCAGCGCCGCTGACCGATGCGAATGACGCCGGACCGATCGCCACGCCGAGACCATCCGCGACCGCAAGCATGACGTCGCGCGGGTCCTTGCCGCTCGCCTCCTGCACCCCGGCGAAGCTGAAGCCCGCCGCTTCGAGGATCTCCAGCAGGCGGTCGTGAAGCGCGGGATTTCCGTCGCGCGGATACATGACCAGGACCTCACCCCGGAGGTCGTCGGGGCTGAGCGCACGTTTCTTGGCCAGCGGGTGCTTCCGTGGGAGAAAGACGGCGAGGGGCTCGCCCGCGAACAGCGGCTGCACCTCGAGCCCGGCCACGTCGCCCATGTCGTGGAAGATGCCCAGGTCGAGCTTCGCACTCCGGAGTCGCCTCACCTGCTCGGGAGCGCCGAAGTGCGTCACCTGCGGATGTTCGATGGACTCGGATCCGTCCAGTGCCTCGAGGAAGATCCCGAGCTGCTCGAGCGGAAGATGGGGGATGCAGCCCACCCGCAGAACGTCGGTGAGACCGCCGGCCCGGCGCGTTTCGGCCACCGCGACGTCGAAGCTCGAGAGCAGGGCCGCGGCCTGTTGCGCCAGCTCGCGGCCCGCGTCCGTCGTGGTGACCACGCGGCTGGTGCGGTTGAAGAGCTGCACGCCTAGCTCGTCCTCGAGCTTGCGAATCGCCTGTGAGAGCGGCGGCTGTGCGATGTGCAGCCGTTCGGCGGCGCGGCCGAAGTGCAGCTCCTCCGCCACCGCTAGGAAGTAGCGGAGGTGGCGAAGCTCTATTGCGAGGGGCGGGCGGGGCATGATGGCGCGTTCAAGCTGACTTGATACTAGAACAGACCGGTCTGTCTCATATCCAGTAAGCTAGCAAGCTGCTCGTGGCTTCCCAACGAAGGGATCCCCCGGTTCCACCGCTGCCCCCGAGCTCGGCGGAGGACGCGCGCGAGCGCATCCTCCGGGCCGCGTACGACCTGTTCTGCCGCGCGGGGATCGGCTCCACGGGAATCGACCGAATCGTGGCCGAGGCGGGCGTTGCGAAGATGAGCCTGTACAGGCACTTCGCCTCCAAGGACGACCTCGTACGCGCCGTGCTCGAGACCCGGGAGGACCTCTGGACGAAGGGTTGGCTCGAGTACGAGGTCGAGCGGCGCGGCGCCACTCCCGCGGAGCGCCTGCTCGCTGTATTCGACGTCTTCGACGAGTGGTTCCGTCGCGACGACTACGAAAGCTGCTTCTTCATCAGGTCGTTGTTCGAGACCGCCGGTGGGGACACGCCCATCCTCGAGGCCGCAGCGCGGCATTTCTCCAACGTCCGGGGGCCTCTTCGAAGACTGGCCGAGGAGGCCGGGGCTCGCGACCCCGAGGCGTTCGCGCGCGAGCTGCAGATCCTCATGAGCGGCGCAATCGTCAGCGCGACCGCGGGCGACGCTGAGGCCGCGGGTCGCGCTCGTGAGCTCGCGCGTCTGCTGTTCGACCGCGAGGGCCTCCGTTTGTCGGAGTCGCCCCCCCGTTCTCGCGCCCTCCATAGCCGACCATAGTCATATCCAGAGAATTTGATCGGTCCAATACCGGTGAAACGAGCGACAATATGCCGTCAGTCTTGATTGACCTGCGTGGCGACGCACTCGCCCTCGGCCGCCGTGACGATTCCACTCGCCAGATCGGCGACGGGACCGCTTCGAAGCATGATTCCGCGCGCACCGGAGGCCATCGCCTCGTGCAAGGCATCCGCGCTCGACTCCCCGAGCACCAGCACCACCCCGAGAGCGGGATCCGCGGCGAGGAGTTGGCGCACTAGCAGGCTTCCGGCAGCGTCGAGGAGATCCATGCCGACGAGGGCAACCCGCGGCCTCTGCTTCTCGATCACGTCCAGCGCCGCCTGTGCGCCTCCGGCGCAGCCGACGACGGGATGGCCCCAGCTCCGCACGACCAGCTCGATGCGGCGACAGTCCCTCGGATCGGCGTCGACGACCATGACGTCGAGTCCGGCGGCGCCGGTGCGGCTGTCAGCTTGCGATGTAGGGCCCACAACTCCCCTGTCGATCAGGACGACGCGATCTCCAACCCCCCTAACGACCGCACTTTGCGTCAGGTTGGATTAGCCGTCCGGACCAGCCGGTTGGCCGCCGCACGCTGATCGGCCGTCACGGGGCAGTGAGAGCGCGGGATCGAGCGTCCCGTCGTCCTCGGAGATCACCCTCTGGCTACCCGGTGCCCGCGCCAGCAACCGTCCCGAGCATCACCTTCTAAGGCGGCCGCGTCCAGCCACATCCGGGAGAGGTGGCCTTACCGGTGAGCGGCG
Organism: Thermoleophilaceae bacterium; assembly: GCA_034664365.1. Taxonomy (GTDB): domain Bacteria; phylum Actinomycetota; class Thermoleophilia; order Solirubrobacterales; family Thermoleophilaceae; genus AC-37. Next base: position 763 of record JAXDHW010000061.1, on the reverse strand, counting down.
AGGGCCCTGAGCACGCGCCGGCCACCCGGGTCCTCGGCGGTCGACGGCGCGATGCCGACGACATCCGCGCCCGCGTCGCGGTACGCGGTCACGCGCGCGGCCACGCTCTCGGCCGACCCCATCGCGCACACCTGCTCCAGAAGCTCGGACGGGATCCGGCGGGCAAGCTCCGATCGCCGCTCGCCATCCCGCGCGCGGCGCACGAGGTCGGGGAAGCCGAGCTCCGCGAACATCTCGCCGTAGCCGGGAGGCGCGAGATAGACCGCCAGCTGCGATGCGAGCTGCGCGCGGGCCTCGTCGCCCGGATCCAGAGCGGCCGCCACCCAGACCGCCAATGGCGGCGGGGGCCGGCCCGCGGCGGCCGCCTCGGCGTCGACGGTCGCGCGAACCGCGCGGACGCGCTCCGGCGGGACGAGATTCAGGACGACCTCGTCCGCCTGGCGCGCGGCGAGCCGCGTCATCGCGGGGCCGAAGGCCGCGACGGAGATGCGGGTGTCGGGCTGCGGACGGCGCAGGCGAAAGCCATGGCTCGAGAGATGATCACCGTCGTGGGCCGACGGCCGGCCGGCGAGGATCGTGCGCAGGCAGTCGATCGTCTCCCCCATGCGGGGCGCGCTGCGCGCCCAGTCGCGGCCGTGCCAGCCGGAGACGATCGCCGGACTCGAGGCGCCGAGCGCGATGTCGACGCGGCTGCCCGTGAGCGCGGCCACGGACGACGCGGCGAGCGCGATCGAAGCCGGGGTTCGGACGCCGATCGCCAGCG
>JAXDHW010000023.1:0-5778 GCA_034664365.1 Thermoleophilaceae bacterium | reverse complement strand
TCTAGGGCTTCGTGACCATCAGGAAGATGATCGCGATCAGCATGACGCCCGTGAGCGCCCCGGCGATGCCGGTGTTGCGCGAGCGCTTCATGTACTCCTCGGACGGCTCGCCCGCGGCCAGATCGCGCGTGATCATCGCCTCGAGCCTCCGGTCCTCGGGGATGAAGTAGGCGATGTTGAGGACGGCGATCAGGGCCACCAGGCCGAGCGAGATCGAGAGCCACGGCTTGCCGAGGTCCCAGTCACGCTCGCTCACCTGGTAGAAGCCGGTCGCGACGACGATCACCAGCGCCGGGACCGCGAAGTACGTGTTGATGACGCGCTGAAGGCGGTGGACGTAGGGCAGGTGCACGCGGTCCAGCTTCATCGCGATCGGGAAGGTGACCGACTCGGCGAAGGTCGCGCCGAAGCCGACGACCACGGCCGTGATGTGGAGCGCGAGCGAGTAGTCGTATGTGGTGGCGGCGAGCACCCCGCGGATCCTAAGCGCACCGCGGACGCGTTGCTAGCCTTCGCCGCCGTGCCAAAGGTCTGTTACTCGTGCGGAAAGGGACCCGCGTTCGGGCATAGCCGCAGCCACTCGATGGTGGCCACCAAGCGGCGCTTCAACCCGAACCTCCAGAAGGTCCGGATCGAGGTCGGCGGAGCGCCGCGCCGCGAGTACGTCTGCACGCGCTGCCTGAAGGCCGGCAAGGTCCAGAAGGCCGCCTGACAGCAGCACTGGCGGAATCGCCCGATCCGGGTTAGGTTGATGGCGAGCTTGCTGCAGGGAGGGCTCGCACCCTACGCGCTGGTGGCTGCCGCGATCGCCTGAGGGCGGTCGCGGCGCCCCTGGGGCCCGCGGCTAGGCAGCCTGCTCGGCGCTCTCCATCTCCCGGATCGCGCGGATCGCCTCCTTGCGCGCCTCCTTCGAGGTGCGGTCGAGGATCAGCTTGCCGTCGAGGTGGTCGAGCTCGTGCTGGATCACGCGCGCCTCGAGACCCGAGGCCTCGACGCTGCGCTCCTCGCCGTGCTCGTCCAGAGCGCGGACGCGGACGTGCACCGGACGCTCGACCTCGACCTCGATGCCGGGGATCGAGAGGCAGCCCTCGTCGAACGGCTCCTTCTCGTCGCCGGCCCACTCCACCTCCGGGTTGACGAGCGCGGTCACCGGCGCGTCCTGGCCCACGCGGTACACGAGCACGCGCTGAGAGATGCCGAGCTGCGGCGCCGCGAGTCCGACGCCGAACGCGTCGCTCATGATCCCGGCCATCCGCGCGACCTGGTTGCGGAGCGTGTCGTCGAAGCGGTCGACCTCGGTGGCGCGGCTCTTCAGGACCGGGTCGCCGTAGCGGCGGATGAACGACATCGCCGCGCGGCGGCGCGCCTCCACCTCGGGGTCGAGGCGTGGCTTCTCGTCCGCCTCCGGGTCCAGCGGCTCGCTCAGATCCGGCTCGAGCTCGTCCGCCTCCGGGTCCGGCTTCTCCCGCTCGGGTCCTGGGTCGGCCACGAGGCCGAGTCTACTGAGGGTCGACGTCCACCGAGAAGCTCGCGCCGCCCAGCGAGCGGTCGCCCGCGACCGTCTCCACGGCGCGCCGGACGGCCCTCACGGCGGCCGCCCGCGACTCCTCCCCCGCCGGGCTCTTGACCAGCACCTGCGCGCGCTCGCGCCCCTTGAGCCGGAACAGCGGCGCCGGCCCGAGGACCGACGCGCCGGGAACCTCCAGGTGCTCGCGCACGGCCAGCGCGGCGGCTGTCTCGGGACCCGCTTGGCGCGAGGAGCAGACCACGCGTATGAGGTGCGCGTAGGGCGGGTAGCCGAGCGCGCGGCGGCGCTCGAGCTCACCGGTCAGGAAGCCCTCGGCGTCGTGCGCGGCGGCATAGCGGAGCGCGCGCGCCTCGGGCTCGAGCGCCTGCACGATCACGCGCCCGCCGCCGGGGCCGCGACCGCTCCGCCCCGCGAGCTGGGCCACGAGCGCGAACGTGCGCTCCTCCGCGCGGAAGTCCGGGAAGCGGAGGGTGGCGTCCGCGTCGATCACGACCCCGAGCGTGACGTCCGGGAAGTCGTGCCCCTTGGCCACCATCTGAGTGCCGACCAGGACGCCGGACGACGCCCCGTCGAAGCGGCGCAGGAGGTCGAGCACGGCGCCGCGGCCGGTTGCCGCGTCGGCGTCGAGGCGGAAGACGGGCAGGGGCGCCACGAGCTCCTCGAGCTCGCGCTCGAGCCGCTCGGTGCCGACGCCGTGGCGCGCGACGGAGACCGACCCGCAGTCCGGACAGGCGTCCGGGACCGGCTCGGAGTGGCCGCAGTGGTGGCATGCCACGCGGGCCGCGGAGCGGTGGAGCACGAGCGACACGTCGCACTGCGGGCAGTGCCAGACGCGCGCGCACGATCGGCACGACAGGAAGTTGGACCAGCCGCGCCGGTTGAGCAGCACGATCGCCTTCTCCCCGCGGCGCCGTACCTCCTCGAGAGCGTCGCGCGTGCGGGCGTGCAGCACGCCCGTGGCATCGAGCGTGTGGACGAGCTCGACCGGCGGGAGCGGGCGCCCGTCGACGCGGTCCGGCAGCGACAGGCGCTCCAGCCCGGCCCAGCTCTCGGGTCGGGGCGTGGCGCTGCCGACCACGAGCGCCGCGCCGGACTGCTCGGCGCGCCGCTCCGCCACGCGGCGCGCGTCATAGCGCGGGTCGCCCTCCTGCTTGTAGGAGGAGTCGTGCTCCTCGTCGACCACGATCAGCCCCAGGTCGGTGAGCGGCGCGAACACGGCGGACCGCGGCCCGACGCAGACCCGCGCCTCGCCGCGGCGCAGCCGCAGCCACTCGTCGTGGCGCTCGCCCGCGCTGAGCTTGGAATGGAGCACGGCGACCGTCTCGCCGAAGCGCTGCTCGAAGCGCGCGGCGGTCTGCGGGGTGAGGGCGATCTCGGGCACGAGCACGATGGCCGAGCGGCCGCGCGCCAGCGCGGCGGCCGCGGCGCGCAGATAGACCTCGGTCTTGCCGCTGCCGGTGACGCCGTGCAGCAGCAGGCCGGAGTGGCGGCCCGCGTCCATCCGCTCCTCGACTGCGGCGAGTGCCGCCTGCTGATCGGCGGTCGGCTCGAGGCCGGGAGCCGAGGGCGCACCCACGGTGGCGATCGACGGCCGCCGCCGCTGCTCCGCCTGGTGCAGCGTGATCAGCCCGCGGGCCTCTAGCGAGCGCAGCGTGCCGTGGCCGCAGGCGGCGGAGCGGGTGAGCCGGGCCGCGGTCTGCGCGCCGGCGGTTAGGAGCTCGAGCGCCACGCGCTGCCGCTCGCCCAGCCGCGGGCCCTCCTCCCCCAGCGCGGCCCCGCCCGCGTCGGTGATCTCGGCGGTGAGGACGCGGCGGATGCCCACGCGCGGCAGCGCCCCGATCCCGGTGCCCGGCGGAAGCACGAGCGCGAGCCCGCGCGCCGGCGTGGAGCAGTACTCCTCCGCGGCCCACAGCCCGAGGCGGATGAGCTCCGGCGGCACGCCGCGGTCGAGCGCCGCGAGCGGCTCGACGAGCCGCTCCGGCGGCAGCTCGCTCTCCTCGGCGAGGTCCACCACCACGCCGAGGAGCCGCCGCCTGCCGAAGGGGACGACCAGCATCGAGCCGACCCCGACCTCCTCCATCCCGCCCGGCAGCCGGTAGTCGAACGGCCCCCTCAGGGCGCGGGCCGGGGTGAGTGGCTCGACCTTCGCGATCACCCCGCCGACGGTAGGGCGGCGCCCGGACGCCGCAGCGCCGCTGCGCTCGCGCAGGTACGGGCCTCGCGGGTAGCCGTCCGCCCGGCTCCGTGAGTACATTTCGCCCGTGGACCTGAGCCCAGGCGAGTCGGTCATCTTCCAGGGGCGCCCGTCGTGGCGCTCGATCGTGGGCTTCTACCTCGTCGGGCTGATCATCGCTGCCGCGGCCGGAGTCGTGGGCGCGGTGGCGGCGAGCGTCGGCGTCGGGGTCGCGATCGGCGCCGGAGTGTTCGTGCTCGCGCTGGTCGCCGGCTTCCTCAAGCGCTGGTTCACGAAGTACACGATCACCACGCGCCGGCTGCGGGTGCAGCGCGGCGTGCTCACCCGTCAGATCCAGGAGACGCGGATCGACCGCCTACAGGACCACAGCATCCGCCAGACGCTGCTCGAGCGGATGCTCAAGGTCGGCACGATCGACTTCGACACCTCGGGCGAGGAGCACTCGGACATGTTCCGCTTCGAGGGCGTCGCCAGCCCGGAGGCGATCATCCTGGACATCGACCGGGTGATCCGCCAGGCGGAGTCCGGTGCTCCGCTGCCGCCGGACCCGGCGCGCGACTGACGCACGGCGGCCCGAGCGCCGCGGCAGCTCGCCTCGACGCCGAGATCGCACTTGACGTTCACTATGACCGTCAACTGCGCACTCGCGGAGTGCGGGCGTCGCGTGAGCGAGCGTCCGGGAGGGGCCGGCGCTCGACCGGAGGCGGGACCCGCGCAGCAGCGCTACGAACTCAGGCCGGCGCCGCCTCGCGCTCGCCCAAGCCGGCGGCGTCGCGCAGGGCGTCGGCCTTGTCCGTCTTCTCCCACGTGAAGTCGTGGTCCTCACGGCCGAAGTGGCCGTAGGCCGCGGTCTTCTGGTAGATCGGCCGGTGGAGCCTGAGGTACTCGCGGAAGGCGCCGGGGCGGAGGTCGAAGTGCTCGTTCACGAGCTCGGCGATCCTCGCGCGGCCCACCCGCTCGGTGCCGTAGGTCTCGACCATCACGGACACCGGGTGCGCCACGCCGATCGCGTACGCCACCTGGATCTCACAGCGGTCCGCCAGGCCGGCGGCCACCACGTTCTTGGCCACGTAGCGGGCGGCGTACGCCGCCGAGCGGTCGACCTTCGACGGGTCCTTGCCGGAGAACGCCCCGCCACCGTGGCGGGCGGCGCCCCCGTAGGTGTCGACGATGATCTTGCGGCCGGTCAGGCCGCAGTCGCCCATCGGACCACCGATCTCGAACTTGCCGGTGGGGTTGACGAGGAAGTTGTCGAGCAGCTTCTTCTCGTCGTAGAGCTCGCCGGGGATGATCGGGCGAACCACCTGCTCCCAGAGGTCCGGCTTGATGAGGCTCTCGGAGTCCACGCCCGGCTTGTGCTGGGTCGAGATGAGGACCTTCTCGATCTCGACCGGCCGGCCGTCCTTGTAGCGAACCGTGACCTGGGTCTTGCCGTCAGGGCGGAGGTACGGGAGCAGCTCGGCCCGGCGCGCCTCGGCCAGCCGCTGCGCGAGCTTGTGCGCGAGCGAGATCGGCATCGGCATGAGCTCCTTCGTCTCGCGCGTGGCGTAGCCGAACATCATGCCCTGGTCGCCGGCGCCGGCCACGTCGAGCTGGTCCTCGTCGGCCGGGTCGTGGCGGCGCTCGTAGGCCTGGTCCACGCCCTGGGCGATGTCCGGCGACTGCTCGTCGATCGCGCTGATCACCGCGCACGTGTTGCAGTCGAAGCCGTAACTCGCGTCGTTGTAGCCGATCCGGTCGACCGTCTCGCGGACGATCTTGGGGACGTCGACGTAGGTGGTGGTCGAGATCTCGCCGGAGACCACGACAAGGCCCGTGTTCACGAGCGTCTCGCAGGCCACGCGGCCGTTGGGGTCGTCGCGCATTACGGCGTCGAGGACGCCGTCGGAGATCTGGTCGGCCATCTTGTCCGGGTGGCCCTCGGTGACCGACTCGGACGTGAAGAGGTACTCGTTGTCTGGAAGCGGCTGGTTCATAGCGGCGAGAGGTTAGCGGCTGCGCGCGGGCTTTCCGGCAGCGCGCCGGGCCTCTTCGCGGTCGTGGTAGTCGATCACCA
>JAXDHW010000001.1:0-3076 GCA_034664365.1 Thermoleophilaceae bacterium | reverse complement strand
AGCTGGCCACCTGCTCCTCCACCTCGGCGGTGAGGGTCACCTTCGTGCCCCAGCTCGACGGCTCGAGCACGGCGGTGCCGCTGGCGTCCTCGGAGCGCCAGGAGAGGACCCGCTCGGGCTCCGTCGGACTCACCTCAGCCCCACCGAGGGCCTCGCCGATCCGGTCGCCCTGGAGCTCCTCCCAGAGCTCGGGCGGCGACTTCACCAGCGTTCGGGATACCTCAACGCTCGCCATTTCGGGGTGTTCGCGGCTGCCCGCCGCAGTCCTGCCGCCCGTCAGCGGGCTTGCTTGGCCACGCCGGACTCGCCGCCGCCGCTGAAGGTCACGCGGACCCTGGCCTTCCTGTGCTTGGCGAGCGCCCTGCGGGCCTTCTGGCTCAGCGTGAGCGTCACGTGGCGCTTGCCGGCCTGCTTCAGCCTCACCGTCCTATGTGCGCCCCTGGTGGACTTCTTGCCCCGGCGAACCGCGGCCCGGAGCCTGACCTTCACCGCGGTGTCGGTCTTCACGGTCACCCTCACGCGGCCGTTCTCGACGAGCTTCGACCGGCTCGTCTTCCTCACGGTTACCGTGACGTGCTTCTTCGACCCGTGGGGGTGGAACGCCGGCGTCTTCGGGCTGCAGCCGGCGACCGCCTTGTCGGCATCGACGATGCCGTAGCCAAACGCGGGGTCGTAGGAGCCGTCGTTGGACGACTTCGTCTTGAGGCACTCGAGGATCTGCGGGGCCGTGAGCCCGCGGCCCGCGAGCAGCGCCGCCACGCCCGATACGAACGGCGCGGACATGGAGGTGCCCGCGAGCGTGTCGTAGCCCTTGATCGTGCCGCCGCAGTTGTCGTCGTCCGACTTCGGCCACATCGTCGACCAGATGTCGAGCGAGCTCTCGCATGACACCGGATCGCCGAAGCCACCCGGGGCCCGCACGCCGACCGTTCCGTCGGGGTCGACCGGGAAGTTCGAGTAGAAGCTCGGCATGCCCTGCTCGTCGGTCGCGCCCACACACACCGCGTTGGTGGCCGCGGCCGGGTAGTCGCAGGCCGGGGCGGACTCGTTGCCCGCCGACGCGACGACGACCGCGCCCTTCCCGAACGCATAGGCCACCGCCTTCTCGGTCGCGGCGCTGCTGCCCGGGAGGTTTCCCAGAATCGGAGCGCTGCCGAGGCTCAGGTTGATCACCTTCGCGCCGTGGTCCGCGGCCCAGCGGATCCCGGAGTCGACGGCGGTGTCGTCCCCGGACCCGTCCTTGTCGAGCACCCGCACCGGCAGGATCCTCGCGCCCGGCGCGGTGCCCGCCACGCCGATGCCGTTGTTGGTGATCGCCGCGGCGATGCCCGCCACGTGCGTGCCGTGGCCGTTCTCGTCCTGCGGACCGGGGCAGCCGGGGCCGCTCAGGTTCGCGGTCTTCTTCACGAGGTCGGTGCCGGGGAGCAGCTTGGCCCTGAGGTCCGGATGGCCGAGGTCCACGCCCGAGTCGACGATCGCGATCGTCACGCCCCTGCCGCGCGCGCCGCGCGCCCATGCGCCGGGCGCGTTGATCTGGCCGAGGCCCCACTGCTTCTTGAACAGCGGGTCGTTGGCCGGACCCGAGCCGGGCGCACCGCCGGTCTGGTAGCCCGAGGCCGGCACCTTGCAGTCGGCCGCGGCCGCGACCTGCGGAGCGACCAGTACGAGCGCCGCGGTGACCAGGATCCCCTTGAGTAGGCGCCTCACGTCCCTACCTATACCGCGCGGAGAGCGGAAGTACGCCCGCTCAACGTGTCCCTAACGCGGTCGGGGCGCCCGTTGGACGCCCCGACTCTGACCCAAGAACCCCTTGCTTCGGAGGTTGGCGCCGGCTCTCAGCGCCCTTGAAGTTCTTGCCTATGTTGTCGGTCGCCAGGTTCCTGCCGATATGGGGTGCAGACCCCATTTGACGTCGATGAACCCACGTAGGGACTCAAACTCGCTGGCTGGTCAGGTGATCGCGGCCAATGTGCTGATGGTGGTGGCGACCCTCTTCGCCGCCGGCGCGGCCACCCACCTGAACCTCAAAATCCAGGACGAGCGGCTCCAGTTCGGCCTGCTCGGGCTCTCGATCGTCCTCGTCCTCTTGGTCAACATGCTCATGCTGCGACGGCGGTTCTCGCCGCTCGACCGGCTGATCGACCGGATCGAGGCGATCGACCCGGCCGACCCGGCCGACTTCGAGGCAGCCGAGCCGGACGCGACCGAGGAGATCGACCGGCTCGCGGCCTCCTTCCGGCGGATGCTGAGCCGGATCGACGACGAGCGCAAGCGGAGCGGGCGGCTCGTGCTGCGCGCCCAGGAGGAGGAGCGCCGGCGGCTCGCCCGCGACCTGCACGACGAGGTCAACCAGTCCCTCACGGCGATCCTGCTCCGGCTCGAGGCGCTCAACCAGTCGGCGGGCCCCGACGTGGAGGACGAGATCGGCGAGGTCAAGCGCCTCGTGAACCAGGCGATGGACGAGCTGCTCAAGCTCGCCCGCCAGCTCCGGCCGTCGGCACTCGACGACCACGGGCTCACGTCGGCGATCGTGGGCCAGGTGCGGCGGTTCTCGTCGCAGACCGGCATCAAGGCGGACGTCACGACGAGTGGCGAGGCGACCGAGCTCGAGTCCGACCAGGAGATCGCCGCCTACCGCTTCGCCCAGGAGGCGCTGTCGAACATCGCCCAGCACGCCGACGCGAGCCGGGTGGAGGTCGATCTATCGGTGAACGGCCACGGCCTGGAGCTGCGGATCGAGGACGACGGGCGCGGCTTCGACCCGGCGGGCGACCACGGGGGGATCGGGCTGAGCGGCATGCACGAGCGCGCGCGGCTCGTGGGCGCGCGGCTCGAGGTTGCATCGCGACCGGGGCACGGCACGGCGCTGACGCTCCAGGTGCCCTGATGCTGCGTGTCCTCCTGGCAGACGACCACGGCATCGTGCGCTCCGGGCTGCGCGTATTGATCGAGCGCCAGGACGGCATGCAGGTCGTGGCCGAGGCCGATGACGGCGTCGCCGCGGTCGCGGCCACCCTTCGCGAGGACCCCGACATCGCGATCCTCGACGTGGCGATGCCGCGGATGACCGGCATCC
>JAXDHW010000356.1:0-7745 GCA_034664365.1 Thermoleophilaceae bacterium | reverse complement strand
GCCTGGATCTGGATGTTGAACTCGCCGGTGTTGAAGTGCAGTAGGAAGCTCAGGGCCGCCGGCACCACCACGAGGTACGCGAACGCCGCGCCGGCCACGAACAGGACCGGCACGAGCAGGAGTAGCGGTATCGCCATCCGCCGCTCGCCGGGCCCGAACGCGGGCACCACGAACGCGTACGCCTGGTAGAGCACGACCGGCAGCGCCAGCACCAGCGCGGCGTACGCGCACACCGTGAGCGTCGTGGTGAACGGCTCGGTCGGCGAGAGCGTGAGCAGCTCCCGTCCGTGCAGCGGCTTGCCGAGAAACGACAGGACCAGGTGGTTCTGCCACATGCACAGCCCGAGCGCCACGCCGAGCGCCGCCACCGAGACGATCACGCGTGAGCGCAGCTCGTCCAGGTGGTCGACGACCGGCAGTGCCTCGCCGGACTTGAGGGTGCGCGGGCGCCTCACGACTCAGGCCGCGGGCGGCAGCTTGTCGGGCTCGTCCGGGCCGCCCGTGATCGCGTTCTTGAACTCGCGCATGCCCTTGCCGACCGACCGGCCCACGTCGGGCAGCTTCTTGGGTCCGAGGATCAGTAGTGCGACTACGAGTACTGCGATCAGCTCCATGGGTCCGATGTTCGGCATTTGGTCCTCCGTCTGGTTGGGGGTTCGCGTCCGGGCGAGCTACTTGACGACGATCTCGCCCGTCATGAACGGATGGAAGTCACAGCGGTATACGAACGTGCCGGGCCGGCGGAGCACGACCGCCTTCGACTGACCCATTCGCAGGGTCCCCGTGTCGAGGCGCCCGGACATCGTGGCCGTGTGCTCGGCGCGGTCGTCGTTCGTGAACCGAACGGTTCCGCCGGCCTTCACGGTCACGTTCGCCGGCTTGAACTTGAAGCCGGCGATCCGCACGGTGGCGGTGGCCGGCGCCGTCGGAGCGTCGCTCCCGCCTCCGCACGCCGACAGGACGGCGGTGGCCGAGAGCAGGGTCGCGATGAGCATGGGTCGCGTTCGCATTGACCCCTTTCTACGTCCTGGCCCGTAAACGGATCACTCGGCGCTCGGAAGTGATCCGAAATCACCCGTCCCCCGAACAGCACCCCTAATCCACCAGAAGGAGCAAGCCAATGTCTGACAATGCGGTACGGGAGCTCGCGGGTGACGACGCCTCGCGCAAGCGCTTCCTGAAGATGGTGGGGACCGGAGGCGCCGGCGCCTTCGCTCTCTTTCTCGCGGCCTGCGGGTCGAGCAACGACAAGAGCTCGACGTCGAGCGGCACGCCGGCGACCACGGCCTCGTCGGGCGGGAGCCCGTCGCAGGACCTGAAGATCGTGAACTACGCGCTCACCCTCGAGTACCTCGAGGCGGACTTCTACGCGAAGGTCGCCGCCAGCGGGCTCTTCAAGGGCGCGCAGCTCGACACGATCAAGCAGTTCGGCGACCAGGAGTCCCAGCACGTGGACGCCCTGACCGCGACGGTCAAGAAGCTCGGCGGCAAGCCCGCGCCGAAGCCGAAGACCAAGTTCCCGCTCGACGACGCCATGAGCGTGCTGAAGCTCGCCGCGACCGTCGAGAACCTCGGCGCCTCGGCCTACCTCGGCCAGGCGGGGAACATCCAGAACAAGGAGGTGCTCGCCGCGGCGCTGTCGATTCACACCGTCGAGGCGCGTCACGCCTCCGCCCTCAACACACTGCTCGGGAAGGGCGTCACGCCGGACGGCGCGTTCGCCAAGCCGGCCTCGATGGCCGACGTCCTTCCGAAGGTCAAGCCGTTCATCGCCGCCTAGCGGGATGGCGAAGAGAGGAGCAATCACCATGTCCGACAGCAATCTCGCTGTTCCCGAGCTCGGCGGGGTCGAGATCCACGGCATCACGCGTGGAGCATTCGTCCTGAAGAGCGCCCTGGCCGCGGGTGCCGTGTACGGCGCCGCGACCGTCGGTCCCTTCGTGGGCCGGGCGATGGCTCAGTCCGGCGGCGGCGACGTCGACATCGTCAACTTCGCCCTCACCCTCGAGTACCTGGAGGCGGACTTCTACGCCAAGGCAGGGTCGCTCGGCCTGAGCGGCGATCTGAAGAAGCTCGCCAAGGAGTTCGGTGGCGAGGAGACCGAGCACGTCGACGCCCTCACCGCCACGGTGAAGAAGCTCGGCGGAACGCCGGCGAAGAAGCCCACGTTCACGTTCCCGATCAAGGACGAGCAGAGCTTCCTGAAGCTCGCCCAGACGCTCGAGGACACGGGCGTCGCCGCCTACAACGGCGCGGCCCCGGCCATCCAGTCGAAGGAGGTTCTCGGCGCGGCCGGCTCGATCGTGCAGATCGAGGCGCGCCATGCCGCGGCGATCCGGCTCCGGCGCAAGGAGTCGCCGGCGCCCGACGCGTTCGACAAGACGCTGGAGAAGTCCGCCGTCCTCAAGGCGGTCCAGCCGCTCATCAAGGCGTAGCCGTCAATCCTGTCCTGGGTTAGGGGCCGTGCCCTCCAGGTGCGCCTCGTACCACCGGTACGTGGCCGCCAGGCCCCGATCGAGACCCCAGGCCGGGCCCCAGCCGAGCTCGCGCCGGATCGCCGTGGAGTCCACCTCCTGGCGGTCCGGCCGCTCGGCCGGGTCGCCCTTCACGTCCGGCGTGAGGTCACGTCCGGACACGCGCACGAGCCGCTCGACCACGTCGAGCACCGGGACCGGCTCGCCGCCGCCTGCGTTCCAGGCACGCCCCCGCGCGTCGGGGTCGTCGAGCGACGCGGCCACCGCCAGGTACGCCTCCACCGCGTCCTCCACGTAGAGGAACTCGCGCACGGGGCTGCCGTCGGAGCGCAGGACCGGCCGCTCGCCCCCGGCGATCGCGCGGCAGGCATCGGGGATCAGCCGCGTCCACTCGAGGTCGCCCCCGCCGTAGACGTTCGCCATCCGCGTGATCGCGACCGGGAGGCCGAAGCTGTGGGCATAGGAGCGCGCGAGCAGGTCGGCCGCCGCCTTCGACGCCCCGTAGGGAGCGGTGGCCGCGAGCGGGTCGTCCTCGCTCCAGGGCGGCTCGCTGCCGGCGTACGCCAGGATCGACGACGAGACCACGATGCGCTCGATCGTCTCCCCCACCTCGCGCGCGGCCCGGCACGCCTCGAGGACCGTGTAGGTGCCGCGCACGTTCGACTCCCAGGTGGAGTACGGCGAACGCCCGGCCACCCCGGTGACCGACTGCCCCGCCAGGTGGAACACGGCGCGCACGCGGTACTCGTGCAGGACTCGCACCAGGGCCTCGTAGTCGGTGATGTCGGCGTCGACCACGTCGCAGTGCTCCTCGATGCCCTCGGCCCGGAAGCGCGAGTCGGCCTTGGCGTCGCGGCGCGGGACCGCCAGGCGGGCGCCCTCGGCGAGCAGCCGCTCGGTCAGCCACGAGCCCACGAACCCCTGCGCGCCGGTCACCAGCACCGGCACGCCGTCGAAGCGTCCCCCGCTCATCGCTCGTGGCTCGCCCGCACCGGCGCCAGGCTAGCCGGTCACCTAGGCTGGCCGCCCGTGCTCCCCGCCAACGAGGAACGGCTGCTCGCCCGGCTGACGGAGGACGACCTCGTCCTCGACGTCGGCGGCGGGCGCAGCCCGCTCAGACGGGCGGACTGGGTGATCGACCTGCTGGCCTACGAGGAGGCCGGGGCACCGGACGACGCGCGGTTCACGGCGGACACGTGGGTGCAGCGCGACATCTGCGACCGGGAGCCGTGGCCGTTCGAGGACGGCCACTTCGACTTCGCGGTCTGCTCGCACGTGCTCGAGGACGTCCGCGACCCGATCTTCGCCTGCTCGGAGCTCGTCCGTGTGGCGCGCGCCGGGTACGTGGAGGTGCCCTCCCGGCTCCAGGAGCAGAGCTGGGGCGTCGTCGGCCCGTGGGTGGGCTGGAGCCATCACCGCTGGCTCGTGGACGTCGCCCCGAACCGCATCGAGTTCGTCCACAAGCCGCACGCGATCCATGGGCGCGAGGCCGCCCACTTCGCACCCGGGTTCCACGACGGGCTCACCGCCGAGGAGCGCGTGCAGGCGCTCTGGTGGGAGGGCTCGTTCGCGTTCGGCGAGCGAGTGCTGAGAAGCCGCGAGGAGGGGGCCGCCTACCTGGCCGAGCCGATCGAGCGGCACGGTGGCGTCCGCCGGGGCTGGGCGCTCCGGCGGCGGCTTGCACGCCTCGTCAGCGGCGGCTAGCGCCAGTCATCTCAGCGGCATTCGCCGAGGCCGTTCTTCGAGCAGCCCTCGTACTCGCGGGCACGGGAGCGGAACGCCCTGAGCGCCCGCCGCGGATGGAGCTCGAAGTTGCTCCATCTCTCGAGCCCGGTGAAGTCGAAGATCGACTTCAGGTGCGCGTTGTACGAGGACGCCCACGTGTACCAGAACGCACGCGTCACGCCGAGCTTCCTCCGGTCCGCTGCGAGCCGGTTGTAGCCGTCGCGGACGAGCTTGGCCAGCTCCCGGTCCGTCACCTGGAGGTGGTCCTGCCCAGGAGCGACGAACTTGCCCTTCGACGCCGACGCACCCCACTCGGTGATCCAGAGCGGCTTCTTGCGGTCGCCGTGCCCGTCCATGACCTTGCGGTTGCGGCGGGTGATCTCGATCAGGTTGTCCACGACGCGCGTGTAGGCGTTGATCGCGATTGCGTCCGAGTGGGCGGCCAGGTTCGCGTGGCGGTAGAGCTTGTCGAGCGTGGTCCACGAGTAGTTGGTGAGTGCGGCCGCCACGACCTTCGCGCCCGGATCCGCCTTGCGGAGTGTCGAGTAGGAGCGCGCGAGCAGCCTGCCGTAGTTCTTCTGCCACTTCTCGCGCGGTAGCCACTGGTATGCCATGTCCGGCTCGTTCCAGATCTGCCAGGCGCGGATGGGGAGCTTCGGCAGCAGCGGGTCGACCTCCCAGAGGGTCCCCTTCGGCCCGTACCGCTCGACGAGAGCCTTGAGGTAGCTGGTGTAGGCGCCGACGTCGCGCGGCCGCGACGCTTCGCTGTCCCCGACCACGCGCGCCCAGCGAGGCGCGATGATGACGACCGGGACGAGGCGCACGCCGTGATCCGCCGCGGCGCGGACCAGGTTGTCGGTACGACCGAAGTCGGGTGCCACGTCCTTCGAGGGCTGCGCAGACCTCCAGTCGAAGATCACCCGAGCTGCTTCGACGCCGTTACTGGCCATCGCCGCCCAGATCGTGTCCTGCGACTGCGGTCCGGCGTACTGGATCTGACGGTCGAAGTCGACGCCGAAGAACCCGCGCGGCACCGAACGGCCACCGGCCGCGGCGGGCGCGGCGAGAACGAGGACGAGCAGGGCCGTCGCGACAGCGACCAGGCGGGGCACGCGGCCGAGTCTAGGTAGCCGCGGCTGCCGCTCTGTTAAGGAACTCGGTAGAGCGTGAGCCGGCTGTCGCCCGCCACCCGCTGGAGCCCCTCGGCGCGCGCCCAGCGATCGTCGTCCGAGAACTGGCCCGGCAGCGGGCACACCCGCGCGTAGCCGCCACGGCCCACGATCAGCAGGTCGTAGCGGCCCCTGCGGAGGGCGGCGGACCAGCGCCGGCGACTCGGGTACTCGCGCAGCTGGTGGCGCACGGTCGGCCCCAGATAGTCCACGTCGTTGCCCATCCGCGGCCCGAAGGCGGGCCACACCGGAGAGCGTCCCACCACGCTCCACGACCCGGCCAGGGCGATTCGGTGACCGGACGGCGCGTTGCTCGCGATCCACGCGGTCACGGGGTCACCGGTCCGGTAGCGGCCGTCGTTGAACTCGCGCTGCCGCACGTAGCCCAGCGCGGCGATCACGAGCGCAGCGATCACGAGCGCGACCGTCCTGCCACCGAGGCGCCGGAGGACCCAACCCGCGCCCGCGGCGCCCACGGCCAGGACGGCGACGCCCGCGACGACGTGGAGGGGGACGCTGAAGCCCCGGCGGACGCCGTCGACCAGCGCCACCGCCGCCGCCAGCTCGAACAACGGGCGGAGCCGACCCGCCCGGCCCGCCGCCCAGGCCGCGAGCGGCGCGCAAACGAGGAGGGCGGGCGCCAGGTAGCGGGCGTTGGCGCCGGCGAGCAACGGGTGGCCCTCGGGGCCGAATGCGCTGTACGGCGTGAGCGCGTAGGCGATGGCGAGCAGGACCGCGCAGGCGACGCCCGCGAGACCGAGCGCCTCCGGTCGCGCGGCGCCCTCCGCCGGCCCGCCGCTCCCGCGGCGGGGTCGGCGAGCTGCACGGTGCCACCCCGCCGCGATCGCCGCCACAGCGCCCGCGAGACCGAGCGCGAGGACGGCACCGGGCAGCGCGTAGTTGCCGCGATAGGCCGGCCAGATGAAGTCGCTCCAGGCGCGACCGTCGGTCAGGTAGTGGGCGATCGTGTAGCCCGCGCACTCGCGGATCAGGTCGCGCGGCGCGTCGAACACGGTCGAGCCGAACGCGGTGACGCGCTGTGGGAAGACCGGGTTCCCCGACTCGATCCAGTTGCGCACGAGCCAGAGGCCGCCGGCCAACAGCACGAGGCCGAGCAGCGCGGACGCAGCGCGCAGCGTCGTGCGAAGCGGCCGCCGCGCGGCCACGCGGGCCGCGAGCCACACGACCGCGATCGCGCCGACCGCCCACGTGGCGTACCACTTCGTGCCGAGCGCGAGGCCGAGCGCGAGGCCGGCCAGCACGAGGTCACTCGTTCGCCCGGTCCGCTCCCGCCGCACGAGGAACAGCGCCCCCGCCCCCAGAAGCGCGAACGCCATCGAGTCGGTCATCGCCTGGCCGTTGGTCCCCAGCGCCACCACGGGAAGCGCGACGAACAGGGAGCCGGCCAGCGCACCGGTGGCCCGCGCGGCTCCGAGCTCGCGCGCAAGCGCGTAGATGGCGACGCCGGCCAGCGCGACGTAGAGCGGGTTGACGAGCGCGATGAACGCGTCGTTGCGCCACGGCAGGAGCACCGCGAGGAAGACCACGTCGCCGTTCTGCGGATAGTTGCCGTTGGCGAGGAACGGCGTGTACTGGTCGACCCGCCAGAAGGTGCCGCTCTGGATCCACTTCGCGACGTTCGGCAGGTGGAACGTGAGGGTGTCGATGCCCTCCGGTGGGAGGACGGTGTGGTTCCAGGCGGTGGCGAGCAGCCATAGCCCCACCAATGCGACCGAGCCGCCGCCGAGGACCCACGAAAGCGGGCCGCTGCGCGCCGGCCGCGGCGGCGCGGGCTCGGGCCGGCTGGATCCGCGCGCGGCGCGTACTGCCACCACCACGGCACCGAGCAGGAGCAGCGCCGCGGCGAGGGCCGTGCCGCGCGTGAGGATCCCGAGAATCCCGGGGACCGCGTGCGTGACGATCACGGCCGCCGTGCCGAGTACGCCGAGCGCGAGGAGGCGATCGGCGCCGGTCAGGTGCGGCAGGCGGCGGCGCGCGAGAATTGCCGCGGCCAGGAGCGCGGCGCCCGTGGTACCCGCGAAGAACGCGAGCCCGCTGAGGTAGTGGCCCGCCGGCGCGCCTACCCGCCCGCGACCGCGGGCAGGATCGTGACCTCGTCGCCGTCCTCGACGGGCGTCTCGAGCCCGTCGAGGAAGCGGATGTCCTCACCCGCCACGTAGACGTTCACGAAACGGCGCAGGTCACCGTCCTCCGCGATCCGCTCGCGAAGCCCGTCGTAGCGGTCGTAGAGGCCGTCCAGGACCTCGCCGACCGTGCCGGCCTCGTCGACCAGCGCCTCGGCCTCGCCGCCGGTGACGCTGCGGAGCTGCGTGGGGATCTTGACGGTGACGCTCACGGCCTCGGCATATTAGGCAGC
>JAXDHW010000343.1:0-12124 GCA_034664365.1 Thermoleophilaceae bacterium | reverse complement strand
CGCATCAGGCGGAGCGCCCGGCGCGCCGAGTGCGCGTAGCGCTCCTCACCGGTCTCCGCGTGGAGGCGCACCAGCAGGCTGGCGCCCTCCCCCTGCGCCATCGCCGAGACCCACGGCGGATCGAGCGCGTAGGTGTGGGGGTACGGGCGGAGCTGGACCCAGCCGCCGTCGTGCACGCCCCCCTCGACCTGCTCCTGCACGAGCACGTCGGCCGCCCTGCGGGCGCCGGCGAGCCACTCCTCCCCCTCCCCGTTCAGGTAGCGCTCGTAGGCGCCGAGGGCGCGCTGGACGTGTGCCACCCACAGGTAGCGGCCGGGGTCGTCGAGGAAGCCCGGCAGCACTGTGGGCGAATCCGCCTTCGAGCTGAAGTCGACCGGATACCCGCGTACGCCGGACGGATCGACGTGTCGCCCCCTTCCGAGGTGGAAGGAGCTCGAGAGGAACCGCTCCGCCGGATTGCGGTAGCGGCCCGGTCGCGACGTCCCTGCCGGATCGGCCGTATCTGCGCTCACCGTGTCGATCAGTCAGGCTATCCAGCGGTGCCGGACGCCTCGGACACGAAGCGGCGGCTGCGGGTGCTCACGCTTGTGGACCGGCTCGGGACCTCGGGCGGTGCGGAGCGGCTGGCCACGCAGATCGCCATGCGACTCGACCCTGAGCGGTTCGAGACGTGGTACTGCGCCAGCCGCTGGAGCGAGGACGGGCCCCAGCCGGAGGGGGCGGATCTGGTCGTCGAGTCGATGCGGGCCGCGGGCATCAGGGTCCTGGGACTCGGCCGCACCTCGAGCCGAGCCGCGTGGAGGTGGTGGCCGCTGGTCCGCCTGCTCCGCCGCGAGCGCATCGACGTCGTCCACTCGCACAAGTTCGGCTCGAACGCGTGGGCCGCCGTGGTGGCGCCACTCGGCCGCGTGCCGGTGCTGATCGCGCACGAGCACTCGTGGTCGTTCGAGGGCCGCCCGCTGCGCCGGTTCGTGGACCGCGAGCTGATCGCGCGCAGGAGCAGCGCGATGATCGCCGTCTCGCGGGAGGACCGGCGGCGGATGATCGAGATCGAGGGGATCGACCCGGAGGCGGTCACGTTCGTGGCGAACGGGATCGAGCCGCTCGTGCCCGGCGACCCCCGCCGCATCCGCGACGAACTCGGCCTCGCGCCGGGCGATCCGGTGATCGGCACCGTGGCCGTTCTGCGCGCGGAGAAGCGGCTCGACCTGCTGATGCGCGCGGTGGCGTCGCTCGCCGAGGAGTTTCCGCGGGTGGCCCTGGTGGTCGCGGGCGAGGGACCGGAGCGGCCGGCGCTGGAGGCACTTGCGCGCGAGCTCGGCATCGAGGAGCGCGTGCACCTGCTCGGCCACCGCACGGACGTGCCCGATGTGCTGGCGGCGCTCGACGTGGCGGCGTCGGCCTCCGAGCGCGAGGGCAGCCCGCTGGCGGTCATGGAGTACATGGAGGCCGAGCTGCCCGTGGTGGCCACGCGCGTGGGCGGGCTGCCCGACCTGATCGACGACGGCGTGCACGGACTGCTCGTGCCGGCCGGCGACGGCGATGCGCTGGCCGCGGCGCTGGCGGAGCTGCTGCGCGATCCCGAGCGGCGGCGGGCGATGGGCGGGCGGGCGCGCGAGCGGCGGCGGGCCGAGTTCGACCTCGACGTGGTGGTGCGGCGGCTCGAGCGAATGTACGAGCAGCTTGTCGAGGAGGCGCGCCGGTGAGGCTCGACGTGGTCGACGACCTGGCGATCCTGCGCGAGGACTGGTCGCGACTGGGCGACGCGTCCGGCAACCTCTTCTCGACCTGGGAGTGGGCGGACGTCTGGTGGCGCCATATCGGCGGCGGTCGCCCGCTCCACCTGGTGGCCGTCCGCGACGACGCGGGCGCGACCGTGGCGATCCTGCCGTTCTACCTCGCGCGCAGCCGCCCGCGCACGCTCCGCTTCGTGGGTCACGGCCCCGCCGACCGCCTGGCACCGATCTGCGCGCCGGAGGATCGCCCGCGCGCGGCGGCGGCGCTCCGCGAGGCGCTCGACGACGGGTTGGCCGGGTGGCAGCTGGCCGTGGCCGACCGGCTGCCCGGCGAGGCAGGCTGGACCGAGCTGCTCGGCGAGGAGCCGCTGCGCACGGAGCCGAGCCCGGTCCTCGACGCGGAGGGCCGTGACTGGGAGGCGTACCTCGCCTCGCGGTCGAAGAACTTCCGCGACCAGGTGCGGGGGCGCGAGCGCAAGCTCGGCCGTCGCCACGAGATCGCCTACCGGCTGACGCAGGATCGCGCGCAGCTCGACGCCGACTACGACGCCCTCGTGCGGCTCCACCGCGAGCGCTGGGGCGACGAGTCGCGCTCGTTCGTCTCGCCGCGCGAGGAGCTCCACCGCGATTTCGCGGCCGCCGCGCTCGAGCGCGGCTGGCTCAGGCTCTGGACCCTCGACGTCGACGGCCGCCCGGCGGCCGCGTGGCTCGGCTACCGCTTCGGCGGGGCCGAGTGGTACTACCAGGCCGGCCGCGACCCGGCGCTCGAGCGCGAGGCCGTCGGCTTCGTCCTGATGGCGCACACGATCCGCGAGGCGCTCGACGACGGTGTGAGCGAGTACCGGCTGCTGCTCGGAGGCGAGGCGTACAAGGACCGCTTCGCAACGGCGGATCCGGGGCTCGAGACGGTGGTCTTCGCACGCGGCGCGACCGGCAGGCTCGCGCGAGGGGCCGCACGCGCGGCCCTGCACGCGCCGCCGCGGCTGCGCCGCTGGCTCCGCGCGCGAGGCTGATACGTTCGACCGCCGATGACCTTCGGCGAGCTGCAGCGCGTCTGGCGCGCCGACCTCCACCGCTACGTCGGGCGCTCGGACGCGCGCACGCTCGCGCGGGCGCTGGTCATGCTCCCGGGGTACCGCTACACGTTCGCGATGCGCGGCTGCCGCTACGTCACGGAGCGCTGGCCGGGCGCCGCCGTCCGCGCCCTCGCGCAGCTCCTCCTGCGCCGCTACGAGTACCGCTACGGGATCACCATCCCATTCGAGACACAGGTCGGCGAGGGCCTCTACATCGGCCACTTCGGCGCCATCGTCGTCAGCCACCGTGCGGTGATCGGACGCAACTGCAACCTCAGCCAGGGCGTCACGCTCGGCATCGCCAACCGCGGATCCCGGCGGGGCGCGCCGGTCATCGGCGACGGCGTCTACGTCGGCCCGGGCGCGAAGATCGTCGGCGCCGTCACGGTCGGCGACAACGTCGCCATCGGTGCCAACTCCGTCGTCACGAAGGACGTGCCGGACAACGCGGTCGTGGTGGGGGTCCCGGCGCGCGTGATCTCACACGACGGCGCGGCCGACTACGTGACGCACACCGACTACTGAGCGACTTCCGGCGCGTGGTCGCCGCGCGCGCTGTTGGCGATTCCCAGGAACGCCGGGCCGAGCCCGATCAGGAGCCACAGCTGCTTCGAGAACTCCTGCGAGATGAAGAAGTCCGCGGCGAGGACGCCGAACAGGGCCACGAGCAGCGCCCGCGACAGCACCTCGAGCGTGGTGTCGCCCAGCCGCTCGAAGATCCGCGCCGCCTTCAGCGTGCAGAGGAGCGAGAAGCCGATGATCGCCAGGAACAGCGCGGCACCCACGATGCCGAGCTCGGCGAGCACCTGGAGGTAGGTGTTGTGCGCGACCTTGGGCGTGTCGACGATGAACTCGTCGCGCTCGATCGACCCCGGCTGGAGCAGGTAGTGGATCGAGCTCGTCTGGAAGTTGCCGGCGCCGACGCCGCGCACCGGGTGCGCCTGGACCATCCGCCAGCCGACCTTCCAGATGTCGGTGCGCCCCGTGCCGCCCTGCACCTTGGTGATCCGGTTGGCCGCGTCCGGGCTCGCGAAGTAGACGAAGTAGAGGTAGCCGCTTAGCCCGATCACCGCCGCCAGCGCCACGGCCATGATGCGCCAGCGCCCCCCGATGACGATGGCCGCGGCGAGCGCGAACAGCAGCGCCACGAGACCGCCGCGCGACAGCGTGAGGAAGATCCCGGCAAGGCACAGCGCCGACGCCCCGAACGCGAGCAGGCGCAGAAGCGGAGCGCGCCTGAGGACCAGTGCGAGCGCGAGCGCGAGCACCGTGCCTCCCACCAGCGCGGACGCGAGCTCGTTCGGGTCGCCGATCGTGCCGGACACGCGCGAGACCTCGTAGTAGGCGACGTTCTGGGGCGGGTTGAGCACGCCGTACCCCGCCGCGAGCGACGCGCCGAGCACGTACGCGCCGAGCACCCAGATCGCCTGCTTGGACGTGCGGACCGCGGTGTAGACGATCAGGAACAGGATCATGTTGAGCGAGTAGCGCATGAGCGGCGTGGTGCCCTCGCCGGCAGCCTCGCCCCACGTGAGGCTGAGCGCCACCCAGCCGATGAACAGCGCGAGCACGTACGTGAACGTCGGGTGGGCGGCCAGGAAGTCCTTGCGCGAGTCCTCCTCGGTGGACGACACCTTGGCCAGCCACGAGATCGCCAGCAGGAAGCCGACGATCTTCGAGAAGCTGACGAGCGAGCCTCCCAGCGCGGGCAGGACGTCGAGGAACGCGATGACCGCGAACAGGCAGAGACCGATCGTGAGGTCCGCCATGACCAGCGCGACGAACGCCAGCCCGATCGCGGCGGCCACGGCGATCCGCGGGTCGACCCCCGCCCCGAGGCCAAGGACCACGGCCACGCCCGCGAGCGCCAGCTGCAGGAGGCGCTCGCGGAGCTCGACCCGCGCCGCCATCGAACCCAAGCCGCCCTAGGCGCGCTGCGCCGCTCGCGAGCGGCCGCGCTCGCCCGGCGTGGAGGTCGGCGTGTAGTAGTAGCCGTCGCCCGTGGACGGCACGCCGACGACCGCGAAGCCGACGGGCTCGATCTTGTGCCGCGCGAGGAGCTCGGCGAGGTTCGCGAGCTTGGTGAGCTGGGTGCGGCCGAGGCGGACGACCACGAGCACCTCGTCGACCTGCTGCGCGAGTGGCAGGGCGTCGATGACCTCGCTGAGCGGCGGCGAGTCCACGATCACGTAGTCGGCGAGCTGCTTGGCCTCCTCGACGAGGTTCTGCGCGGCCGGCAGGAAGAGCTGGTCGGCCATGAAGCCGCTGGCCGCACCGCTCTTGTCGGCGAGCAGCAGGCGGAGGTAACGCCCGTAGGCCTTGGTCTCGACCAGCGCGTCCTGGAAGTTGGCCATGCCCAGCAGCACGCTGCCGGTGCCGTGCTCCGACGAGACGTTGAGCGCGTCGCCGATCGACGGCCGGCGCAGGTCCGCCTCGATCAGGATCACGGTGTTGCCGGCGAGGGCGAGCGACGAGGCGAGGTTGATCGCCGTGGTGGACTTGCCCTCGGACGGCGAGGGGCTCGTGACCAGCACCGCGGGCGCACCGGTCTGGCTGCCGCGGCGCGACGCGGCGAGGGTGGCGCGCAGCGTCCGGTACGACTCGAGCGTGGACGGCGACAGCCGCTCCGGTGCGAGCGCCCGCTGCGAGCGGCGGCTGGACTCCTTGGGGATCCGGCCGAGGACCGGCAGCCCGTAGAGCGCTCGGAGCTGCTCCTCCCGACGCAGGCGCGGGTCGAGCACCTGGAGCGCGAACGCGCTGCCGACGCCGAGGATCAGCCCGGCCAGGAAGCCGGCGATGATGCTGAGCTTCTTCTTGGGCCAGGACGGGCCGGTGGGCAGCGTGGCGCGCGTCTGGACCTGGAGCGTGGGGTCGTCCTGCGCGAGCAGGCGCTGGAGCGTGGCGAGCTGGCTCGCGAGCGAGTCCGGCACGGCGCGGTCGGCGGGGGTCAGCGCCCGCACGCGCGGCTCGATGCCGGAGATCTGGCGTTGGACCGACCTGTGAAGCCGCGCCGTTTGGACCTTTATGACGCCCTCGGCGAAGCCGTTGGCGATGTCCCGGGCCTCGCTCGCGGTGTGGCCCTTGGCGGTGACCGACACGAGGTTGCTCTGCGCGATCGGCTCGGCGGTGACGCGCTGCTCGAGGGAGAGCGGGCCGCCGTTGAGCTTGAGGTCGCGCTTGGCCTGGAGCGCGACGTCGCGGTTGACGATCAGCTTGGCCGCGGTCTCCACGTCGCGCGTCGGATCGCTCGAGCTGTGGATCAGCGGGAGGCCGGCGAGCGCGGGATCGCTCTGCGAGACCGGCGTGACGAGGATGTCGGCCACGGCCGTGTACTCCTTGCTCGCCGTGACGACGTACGCGACGGCGGCGCCGGTCGTGAGCACCGTGATCAGGAGGATCAGCTTGATCCGCTCACGGATCGTGTTGACGTACCGCTGGAGACCCTGCTGTTCGACCCGCGGCCGAAGCCACTCGGCCGAGCGGGCGTTACCGTCGCGCGCTGGCATGCGACCCCCATGGTAGGCGGATGCGGCGACGTACTCGGGCTCGCGCCCGAGCCGGGCGCGATTTGAGCCCCGTCGGTCCCGTGGGGGTCATAAGGTGCCGAGAAGCGATCCATGGGACCACGAGGCGAGAACGGCGGGCCGGAGCGCGTTGACGCGAGCGTCCTGATCCCCGTGCTCAACGAGGAGCGCTACATCCGCGACACGGTCGCCGCGATGCAGGCACAGCGCTTCGACGGGTCGGTCGAGTTCCTGTTCATGGACGGGCGGTCCGCGGACCGCACGAAGGCGATCCTCGAGGAGCTCTCCACCGCGGACTCGCGTATCCGGGTGTTCGACAACCCCGGGCGTTCCTCCACCGCGGGGCTCAACGTCGGGCTCCGCAACGCGCGCGGCGAGTACATCGTTCGGATGGACGCGCACACGTTCTATCCCGAGGACTACATCGCCCGCGGCGTGGAGCGGCTGCGGCGCGGCGACGTCGTCTGGGTGGCGGGGCCGCAGGTGCCATACGGCACCGGCAGGTGGTCGCGCCGGGTGGCGCTCGCGCTCGGGTCGTGGTTCGGCACGGGCGGCTCGGCGCGCTGGGGCGCGGATGCGAACGGCGGCGGCGAGCGCGAGCTCGACACGGGCGTGTTCGCGGGCCTGTGGCACCGCGCGACGGTCGAGGAGCACGGCGGCTGGGACGAGGGCTGGCCGATCAACCAGGACTCGGAGCTCGCGGCGCGCGTGCTGCGCGCCGGCGGGCGGATCGTGTCGCTGCCGGAGCTCGGCGCGCGCTATGTGCCGCGCGACAGCCTCAGCGGGCTCGCGCGCCAGTACTGGCGCTACGGCAACTACCGCGCCAAGACGGCCTCGCGGCACCCGGAGAGCCTCGACCCGCGCCACCTGTTCGCGCCCGGCGTGGCGCTGGCGGTCGTGGGCTCGGTGGTCGCGCCGCGTCCTCTGAGGACGGTCGCGCGGGCCGGCGTCGCCGCCTACGCGGCGGCCGTGGTCGCCGCGAGCGCGAGCGCGTTGCGCGAGGCCGAGCCGGCCGACGCCGCGGCGCTCCCGCTCGTCTTCGGCGTGATGCACGGCGCGTGGGGCTTCGGCTATCTCGCCGGCTCGGTGCGCTTCGGTCCGCCCTTCGCGGCACTCGCGCGGATCGCGCGGCGGTAGCGCGCGGGTGCGGCTCGCGGTCTACACCGACTACGTCTACAGGCGCGAGGGGGACGCCGTGTACGCCGAGCGCGCGTTCGCGCTGTTCCTCGCGGCGCTGGCCGAGCACGTGGACCGGCTCGTAATCGTGGGCCGGCTCGACCCACGCTCGGGTGCGTCGCACTACCGCCTCCCCGACGCCGTCGAGTTCGTCGCCCTCCCCCACTACTCGAGCCTCGTGAACGTGCGCGAGTCGGTGCCCGCGATGGTGCGCTCGCTGGGACGCTTCTGGCGCGTGCTCCGCGACGTCGACGCCGCCTGGTTGCTCGGGCCCTACGCGCTGTCGGTGCTGTTCGCTTGGCTCACGGCGCTCCGCGGTCGACGCGTCGCGCTGGGCGTGCGCCAGGACCTGCCGCGCTACGTGCGGAGCCGCCACCCCGGGCGGCGCTGGGTCCATCTGGCGGCGGACGCGCTCGAGTGGACCTACCGCACGCTCGCGCGGCGCTGGCGGGTCGTGGTGGTGGGGCCCGAGCTCGCGCGCAACTACGGGCGCGCGCGGAGCCTCCTGCCGATCACCGTCTCGCTCGTGCCGGAGTCGGGGATCGCCACGGACGCCGAGGCCGCGGCGCGCTCCTACGACGGCGAGCTCGTCGCGCTCAGCGTCGGCCGGCTCGAGCGCGAGAAGAACCCGCTGCTGCTCGCCGACGTGCTGGCGCGGCTGCGACAGCTCGACCCGCGCTGGCGATTGGTCGTGGCCGGCGAGGGACCGCTCGAGGGCGCGTTACGTGACCGGCTGCGCGAGCTGGGGGTCGAGGAGGCGGCCGACGTGCGCGGCTACGTGCCGATCGACGGCGGCCTCCCCGAGCTGTACCGCTCGAGCCACGCCTTCCTTCACATCTCGTGGACCGAGGGCCTCCCGCAGGTCCTGTTCGAGGCGTTCGCCGCCGGGCTGCCGGTCGTGGCCACCGAGGTCGGCGGCGTGCCCGCCGCGGCGGGCGACGCAGCGCTGCTGGTCCCGCCGGGCGACGCCGAGCGGCCGGCCCTGGAGCTGGCGCGGCTGGGCGGGGACGCCGAGCTGCGCGCGCGGCTCGTCGGCGCCGGGCTTCGGCGCGTCCGCGAGCACACGCTCGAGGCGGAGTCGCGCCGGGTGGCGGAGTTCCTGGCGGCGGAGTAGCGCGCGCCGCTCGAGCGCCCGCGTTCGCGGCATCCGAGGAGCGGCGTCGAGCCGCCCTTTCTTGCCCACAGTCTGCGTAGGTCCCGCCGGCGCGGCCGAGCCCAGCGCGCGCTACGCCCGCGCGTCCGCGCGGCCGAAGACGTCGTCGAGCAGCTCGTCGGCGTCCTCGAGCCCGTGGTCGCGGGCGAGGCGCTCAGCCACGGCCTCGCGGTCGCTGCCCTGGATCGCCATGACGACCGCGGTGTAGCGGGCGCTCGACGCGCGGGCTGGGCGGCGCACGATGGGCGCGCCGTCCGGGAGCGGGTCGGCGATCGGCTCGTCCGCCTGCGGCTCGTGAGCGTCTCCCTCGGTGCGGGCGAAGAGCCCGGGCGGCGCTGCCTCTTCGATGGACGCGGCCGCCGACGCGGGCGCTTGCGCGGCCGCCTCTCCGGTGGGCCTCGCCGAGGCGTCGTCCCCGACGACCTCGGTCACCCGATCGGCCGCCTGGCCCAGGGCCCTGACGAGTTCCTGGAGACGCGCGGCCGTGAGCTCGCCACCCTCGAGCCCCTCCACGAGCGAGCCGGCGCGGGCGGCGATCGACGCGCGCAGCTCCGAGATGCGGTGCACGCGCTCACGAGCCGCGGCTGCGGCGGCACGGCGTGCTTCCTTCGCGATCCCCTCGGCCTCGTGACGCGCCGTGCGGCGCACCTCGGCGGCCGAGCGGTCGGCCTGCTCGCGGATCTCCCGGGCGCGCGCCTCCGCGCGCTCCAGGACATCCCCCACGCGGGTGGAGGTGTCCGAGGCGACCGTCTGGTCGCGCGGGTCGGGGCCACCCCACGGCATGGGCTAATGGAAGTGCGGGGCTCGGACAGAAAGCCGCGGGCTACGCGGCGCCGTCCTCGGTGCGGGGCCAGGCGACCCGCTTGCCGGCATCCGTGCCCTGGCCGAAGACGTCGTCGAGGATCGCGGACGGCTCCTCGAGATCGAAGGTGCGCATCAGGTGCGCCTCCACCTCCCCGCGGTTGCCGCCCGCCACCGCCATCTGGAGCGCCACCAGGCGCGCTCCGAGCTGCTGGTCCGCGTCGCGGCGCTGGACCGGCTGTGGCTGCGGGACGGGGGGCTCGCGGCGGTCGAGCCTGACGACGTCCGGTGCCGCCTCCGGCGGCGTGGCAAGATCGGGCGCCGCGGGCTCCGTGGGAGCGGGCTCAACCGCGCGGGCGGGTGGAGCCGCCGCGGAGCCTGCCGCGGGCTCCGGGTGGGGCTGCGGCTGGGCGACGGGCGGCTGGGCGGGCGGCTCGGCAGTGGGCGGCTCCCGGCGCGGCGTGGCGGCTGGCGCGGGCGGCCCGGACCTCACGGTGGGCGGCGGCGACCCGACGCGGACCTCGCCGGCGAGGCGCTCGGCGCTCTCGCCGAGGGCGTCGGCCAACGTCTGGAGCTGCTGGCGGACCTCCTCGGCCCGGTCGAGCCGCGCGACGATCGTCTCGGCGCGCTCGACCACC
Organism: Thermoleophilaceae bacterium; assembly: GCA_034664365.1. Taxonomy (GTDB): domain Bacteria; phylum Actinomycetota; class Thermoleophilia; order Solirubrobacterales; family Thermoleophilaceae; genus AC-37. The sequence continues at coordinate 2,020 of JAXDHW010000343.1, read as the reverse complement.
GTGTCGCTCAGCTCCGAGATCCGGCGCATGCGCTCGGCGAGGTGGGCGTCGGCGTCCGCCTTCGCGTCCTCGATGATCCGGCGCGCCTCCTCCTCCGCGACCCGGCGGCGCACGGCGGCGGCCTGCTCGGCCTCGTGGCGAACGGCGTTGGCCGCCGCCTCGGCGGCGCTGATGACCCCGCGTACGCGGTCGCCTACCTCGGACGACAGCTCGTGCCCGCTCGCGGAAGTGGATGCCTGGTCGCGCTCGTCCACGGTGCTCCCCTCGTCAGCGCTTCCATGCGCTCGATTCACCGTACCACCGGGGTCGGCGTTTTCGAAACGCTCGAGTGACCTGGGCGTGATCTTGCCCCGGAAGCCGGCGAAGCGCCGGGGCGGCTCGCTCACCCGTCCGGGTTGTGCGCCGGCTCGACGTCCGCGGAGACGCCGTCGGCGGTGGAGTCGGCCCCTCCCGGCCGACGGGGGACGAGTACGGCGCGCTTGAAGCTGGCCACCAGCGTGCCGTCCTGCTTGTACGCGTCGGTCTTCACCTTCACGATGCCGCGGTCGGGCTTCGAGCTCGACGGCCGCACCTCGAGCACCTCGCTCTCCACGAACAGGGTGTCGCCGTGGAACACCGGCGCCGGGTGCGAGAGCTCCTCGGTGGCGAGGTTGGCGATCGCCTTGCCCGACACGTCGCTCACCGACATCCCCAGCATGATCGAGTAGACGAGTGGCCCGACGACCACGTTCTGGCCCTGTTGCGACTGGCTCGCGTAGACGTCGTTGATGTGCAGCGGATGGTGGTTCATCGTGAGGAGGCAGAAGAGGTGGTCGTCGGCCTCGGTGATGGTCTTGGCCGGCCAGTGCTTGTAGACGGCGCCGACCTCGAAGTCCTCCAGGTAGCGCCCGTAGGCGTGCGCGCCCGAGGCCTCGCGCGAGGCCTGGTCGGTCTGGAGCTCGTGGGTCCCGTTGTCGCTCAATTCGGTCCTCTGGTCGCTTGCGAAGGGTGCTGGGCCAGTCCCGGTGACGCGCGAGTCATCGGGCGACCGATCTTACTTGCCGCTCCAGCCCACCGAAAGGCCCGCGACGGGTCCCGATAGATTTTGCGGCCCCATGCGACCTCCGCGCGACTTCTTCAAGCCACTCGCCATGGGCGCGCCCGAGCCGGCGCGCGAGATCCCGGTCAAGCCCTCGCGGATGATCCACTTCCTCGACGCGAGCAACGAGAAGATGGTCGCGAAGGTGCCCGACATGGCCAAGCAGACCGACATCCTGCTCGGCAACCTCGAGGACGCGATCCCGGCGGACAAGAAGGAGGCGGCGCGCGAGGGCCTGATCCGGGTCGCCAAGGAGATCGACCTCGGCGACACCGCGCTCTGGACGCGCGTCAACAGCCTCGAGAGCCCGTGGGTCCTCGACGACCTGACGCAGCTCGTCACCGAGATCGGGGACAGGCTCGAGGTGATCATGGTGCCCAAGGTCGAGGGCGCCTGGGACATCCACTACGTGGACCGGCTGCTGGCCCAGCTCGAGGCGAAGGCCGGGCTCGAGCGGCCGCTCCTGGTCCACGCGATCCTCGAGACGTCGGTCGGCGTGGTCAACCTCGAGGAGATAGCCACAGCCAGCCCGCGGATGCAGGGGATGAGCTTCGGCCCCGCCGACCTGGCCGCCTTCCGCCGGATGAAGACCACTCGGGTCGGGGGAGGCCACCCGGCCTACCGGGTGGTCGAGGACCCGGATCCCGACGATCCCGAGGCCCCGCGGGCCACCGCGCAGCAGGACCCCTGGCACTACTCGATCGCGCGCATGGTCGACGCCTGCACGTCGGCGGGGATCCTGCCCTTCTACGGCCCGTACGGCGACATCAGGGACACGCTCGGCTGCGAGACCCAGTTCCGCGCGGCGTTCCTGCTCGGCTGTGTCGGCGCCTGGTCGCTCCACCCGGCGCAGATCGAGATCGCGAAGCGGGTCTTCAGCCCGCCGGCCGACGAGGTGAAGTTCGCCAAGAAGGTGCTCGAGGCGATCCCGGACGGCCGCGG
>JAXDHW010000212.1:0-23226 GCA_034664365.1 Thermoleophilaceae bacterium | reverse complement strand
TCAGATCAGGCACCGGGCGAGCATAGGATGCGCCGATGAGCGACGTCCTCGTCCTTTGCTACCACGCCTTGTCCCCCGACTGGCCGGCTGACCTGTCGGTCACCCCGGATCGATTCGAGGCACAAGTCGAACTGCTCGTCCGGCGCGGCTACGTCGGCGCGACGCTCGAGCAGGCGCTCACGGCCCCGCCCGGGCCGCGGACGGTGGCCATCACGTTCGACGACGCCTACCGCTCGGTGCTCGAGCTGGCACTGCCGATCCTCGATCGCCTCGGCATGCCGGCGTCCGTGTACGTGCCGACGGCGTGGCCCGAGCGCGGGAAGCCGATGAGGTGGCCCGGCATCGACCAGTGGCTCGGAGGCGAGCACGAGCACGAGCTCGCGTGCATGAGCTGGGAGGAGCTGCGCGGCCTCGCCGACCATGGCTGGGAGATCGGCTCGCACACTCGTTCTCACCCGCGCCTGCCTGAGCTCGACGACGCGACGCTCGACGACGAGCTGGTCGGCTCGCGAGCCGATTGCGAGGCGGGGATGGGGCGGCCGTGCGAGACGCTCGCGTATCCGTACGGCGCGGTGGACGAGCGCGTGGTCGAGGCCGCCGAGCGGGCGGGTTACCGGCTCGCGGTCAGCCTGCCGCGGCGGCTGCACGCGCCGCGGCCGCTCTGCTGGCCGCGCGTGGGGATCTACCACGTGGACGGCGAGGCGGACTGGAGGTGGCGGCTGAAGGTGTCGCCGCTAGCGCGCCGCGCTCGTGGCTCCGCGCTGGCGGGCCGTCTGCTCCGCTAGCGCCAGCGGTGGCGGACGCGGGCGGTCGCGGGGCGCGACTTGGCGAGGCCCGGGATCACGATGCGGATCCGCGTGACGCTCGCGCTGTGGAAGGCGGGGATGCGGGGGTCGACGCTCACCCGGAAGGTGCGCCCGAGACGCCGCGCGCCGATGCGCTGCCAGCTGCCGCCGCGGAAGGCCTGCACGAAGCCGCGGGGCGTGGCGCGCGTGCCGAGCACGTGGCCCGAGATGCGCAGGCGCCAGCGGCCGTGATGCCGGTGCTGACGCCGAAGCTCCGCGCGTGAGACGGTGACCGTGGCGGTGGGCGGCGTGCCCGGGGTGCCGGGGTGGCCGTCCCTGCCGGGCTTGACGTTCGAGGGGGTCGACGGGACGTCCGCGCCGCCGAGCACGTCGGCGCACGGGCTGCCGGGGGCAAGCGTGAAGTCCTTGCCGGCGCGGTCCACGTACTGCGGGTCGACCTTGAGGTTGGTCTCGACGTTGAAGCCCCACTCGCTGGCGATCGGGCCCTGCTTGCCGCCGAAGACGCAGTTGTTGCGGACCGTGTTCCCCGACCCGACGATGTCGGGGTAGTAGGACTCGACGTCGTGGCGGGTCCGCGAGTTGGTGATGACGTTGTTCTCGACGATGTTGTTGTTCGAGGCGCTGTCGCCCGCGCCGGAGAAGATCAGGCCCTCGCCGTTGCCGTCGATCACGTTGCCCTTGATGAGCGTGTGCTGGGCGTCCGGGTAGAGCTGGATGCCGCGGTCGGCGTTGTCGAAGATGACGTTGTTGAGGATCTTCGCGTCGTCCGTGTAGGCCAGGTAGATGCCGTGGTCGTGGTTGCTCTCGGGGTTCATCCGGCCGCAGTCGTGGATCCGGTTGCGCTGGATGATCGCGCCCTGCGGGCGGCCGTAGCCCGGGTGGCCGAGGTTGAAGCAGATGCCGGCGTGGCGGTTCGTCACGTCGTTGTCCTGGAAGATCACGTGGTCGCCGTTGACCGTCGGGCTCGGGAGCACGGCGCAGTCGGAGGCGCACGGTGCGCCATCGTGCCCGTCGAGGTTGAGCTGTTCGATCGTGACGTAGTCGGCGTCGCCCGTCACCGTCAGCCGGCCGGAGATCGTGGCGCGCTCGCCGGGGAAGCTGCGGACCACGAGGCGAGCGTCGTCACTGGTGCCGCCGCGGGGCATGTAGACGTCCTCGCGGTAGTTGCCGGCGCGCAGGCAGCCGGTCTGACCGGGGTCGAGCGACATGACGAGCTTCTGGACCGACCCGAAGGGAGCGTCGGCGGTGCCGGCGGCCGAGTCCGACCCGCCGGGTGCGACCACGCGGTCGCAGTTGACGCCGTCAGCGGTCGCCGTGCCGACGCTAGCGGCGGCGATTGCCACTGCTGAGGCGGAGGCGACGAGACCGAGTCGGACGGTCTGTGAGAGGCGGGGCATGCCCTCTCAATCGGGTTTCCCCGCCGAGGTCCCCACCGTTATGGAGCCTTGCTAGGACAAATGTCCAGCGGCCGTGGGACCCCGCTCGGGGAGCGGCGTCAGCGCCGCTCTACGAGCCGTCGCCAGCGTGAGGTCGGGGGGCGCGGGGGAGGGTCGGGTCGCGGCGGGAGCGAGTCCCGCCCGGTCACGATCGCCACCGGCGCCGTGACCGTGAACCAGCTCGCCTGGCCGCGGATCCCCGGTACGTCGGCCTCCGCCGACTCGAACCCCGTGAGAAGGTCCGGCGGGCGGTGGAGGTGGTCGTGCGCGTCGGACGCCACGTCGTGCACGAGCCCGTCGTAGAGCAGCTCGAGCGAGAACTTGCGGACCGTGGTGCCGAACTTGCCGGCCAGCGACGCGGCCGTGATCGAGCACAGCACCCCGCCGTTCACGAGCCGGGCGAGGCGGTCCGGGTCGCGCTGGAAGATCGGGCAGCGCTCCGGGTGGGCCAGGACGGGGCGGAACCCGCGCGCCTGGACGTCCCGGAGGATTCCCTCGAGGTCGATGTCGATCGACCGGTAGGGGCTCTCCACCAGCAGGTAGTCGCCGGAGCCGAGGCACAGCTCGGCCAGCGTCGAGTCGTCGAGCTCCGAGGCCTTCTGGAGCCCGACCTCCGCGCCCGCGAGCACGCGCAGCTCCACGTCCTCCGCGGCGAGCGCGTCGTTCAGGTCGCGCACGCCCCGGACGATCGCCTCCGGCCCGGTCGGGAAGTCGGAGCGCACGTGCGGCGTGGCGACCATCACGTGGATGCCCGCCTCCTCGGCCCTGCGCGCCATGGCGACGCTGAAGTCGAGGTTGACCGGCCCGTCGTCGATCCCGGGCAGGATGTGGCAGTGGAGGTCGATCACGGCTCGGCTACTCGGCCGGCTTGAAGATCGCGGTGACCGTGAGCAGCAGGATCTTCAGGTCCAGGGCCAGCGACCAGTTCTCGATGTAGTAGTTGTCCCACTCGATCCGGTCGGAGAGCGAGGTCTTGCCGCGCAGCCCGTGGACCTGCGCCCAGCCCGTGATCCCGGACTTGACGCGGTGGCGGTCCTCGTAGCGGTTCACGCGCCGCTCGAACAGCTCGACGAACTCGGGGCGCTCGGGGCGCGGCCCGACGATGCTCATGTCGCCGCGGAGGACGTTGAAGAGCTGCGGCAGCTCGTCGATCGAAAGGCGGCGCGTGAGGCGCCCGACCGCGGTCCGGCGGTCGGCGCCCTCGACGCCACCCGGTGCCGTGTCCTCGGGCAGCAGGACCGTGACCTTCTGGTCACGCATGTCGCCGGGCATCCGCATCGAGCGGAACTTGAGGAGGTCGAACGACCGTCCGTCGCGGCCGACCCTGCGCTGCCGGAAGAAGACCGGGCCGCGCGAGGAGAGCTTGATGGCGATCGTGGAGATCAGGAGGAGGGGGGCAAGCAGGACGATCAGCACCGCGGCCACGACCCGGTCGAGCGCGTGCTTGATGGCGAACTGCCAGCCCTTCGGCCGAACGGTGCGGAGACGGAACAGCGGCATGCCGCCGATGTGCTCGATCTCGGCGCGCACGTTGATGCTCTCGAACAGGCGCGGCACCATCGACACCTCGAGCCCGAGCTCGTCACATCTGCGGAGAATCGGGACCATCTGCGCGTCGGAGCCGCGCGAGGAGAGGAAGGCGAGCAGCACGTGCTCGGCGCCGGTGCGCTCGGCGATCGCCTCGAGGTCGTCGGGGCCGCCCAGGACAGGGACGCGCCTGCCGGGGACGTGCTCGTCGGACGGCGGGTGGGAGTCGACGTAGCCCACGGGCTCGAGACCGAGCTCCGGGTGCTCGTCGAGGCGCCGCTCGACCTGGGCGCCGATGCGGCCGGCGCCGACGATCAGCGTCCGCTGTCCGACCATGCGCTCCTGGCGTGCGCGTCGCAACGTGAGTCCCAGGACGTAGCGGCTGCCCGCCACGTAGATCATCGCGAACGCCCAGACGCGGGCGAGCAGCTCGGCCTGACCGGCGACCCCGCCCGTGAACGCGACGAGGGCGATGATCACCATCGCCGCCACGGAGCACGCGCCGACCACGTGGCCGACCTCGTCGAGGTACTGCATCGAGATCTTCTGCCGGTACAGGCCGCGGATGGCGAGTAGCCCGACCACCAGCGGCGGGAAGGCCCATGCCAGCTCCGGCGCTGCGGCATGGACGTGCGCGGCGTTCGCCCCGAGGAGGGCGGCGCCCACCGCCAGCAGCAGCATGCTGGCGTCGGCGACAACCGAGAGGGTCGTCCATGCCCGCCGGCCGAGGATCCGGCCGGCACCGGTCGCGACCCGCTTGCGCGGCGCGGCCCGGTCGGGCATGGCTCCCTTCAGGAGCCGTCCTGCGGCGTCGACCTCTCGGTCTCCGACCGCAGGTTCGTCCGGCCTCGCGGGGGCCGCGAGAGCCAGGTCCTCTCCACGTTGGCCCGGTCTGGACATCCGATCACCCTCTCCGCCCACTATCGGGGCGGTCCAGCTGAAGGTTTAGCGATTCCTGACCGGTACTGCAGCGTGGGTCAGGCCACCTCGGCCCGGCTGAGCCGCCGGATCCCGAGGCCCATTGCGAGCAGCACGCCGCCCGCAGCCACGACGAGTGCGATGTCCAGGCCCGTGAACGGGAGCTTGCTGTCGCCGCCGTTCTGCGAAACGTTGGACGCCGCCACCTTGTGGCCGTCATTCCCACTGGATCCCAGCTGCTGCTGCACGCTTCCCGCGGGCTCGCTGTAGCCGTTCTGCGCAGCCGTCTGCGCGTACGCCGGAGCAGCCGCAACGAACAGCGCTGTGCTGAGCAATGCTCCAACGATGATGTTCCTCAGTCGCATACTTGGTCTCCCTACCATTTTTTGGCCTCCTTGCCGTGAGCCTCGTCTTCCGAAACCGGTCCCTGGCATCGGTTGTGTAGCGGGATACGCGTCTACCCCTCTGTGCGGCTCAATGAACTGTAGCCGTCCCATCTCGGTAACGCAATCCCGCCTTACTTCGGACGGGGGCTTATCACCCCTCGCATAGTACGTTTAGTTCCCAGACCGGGAGCCGGGAAACCGCCCTTGCGCAGGATTCGGCGGATATCCCACTCATCCGCTTGTGGGAATTCTCCCAGGCGCGCCCGCACTCGACCCTAGAATCGCCGGGGTGTCGACCCCTCGAAGCCGCTTCGACACGCTTCTGGGGGCGGTTGCGGCGTCGCCGGCGGCGCCACTCGCGGCCCTCGCCCTGGGCGCGATCCTGCTGCTATCGGCCTCGGACCAGGGGTTCACGCCGGTCGAGTGGTACAGCGTGAGCCTGTTCGCGCTCGGGCTGCTGCTCGTCGCGCTGCTCGCGCTGCCGCGGGCGCGGGCGGCCGCCGTTCCGGTGCGGATCGCCTGCGGTGCGCTCGCCGCGTACGCGGCGTGGAGCTATCTCTCGATCGCCTGGGCGCACCAGAAGGCGGACGCGTGGGACGGCGCGAATCGCACCGCGCTGTACGCGCTGCTGTTCATACTGCTGGCGCTCTGGCCCCTGCGGGCGCGCACAGCCGCCGCTCTCATCGGCGCGTTCTCGCTCGCGGTGGCGGCGATCGGGCTCGTCGAGTTGCTCGGGGCCGCCGGCGCGTCCGATCCGTCGGGCTACTTCGTCGACGGGCGCTTCGCCACGCCGGTCGGATACGCGAACGCCGACGCCGCGCTCTGGTCGGCGGCGTTCTGGCCCTGCATCGTGCTGGGCTCGCGGCGCGCCACCGGGCCGGTCCTGCGCGGCGTGTTCGTGGCGGCCGCCGTGCTGCTCGGCGGCCTGGCGCTCATGGGGCAGAGCCGCGGGTGGCTGTTCGCGCTGCCCGTGGTCGTGCTGATCTTCCTCGCGGTCACGCCGCGACGGGTCCGAACCGCGCTCACGCTGGGGCTCGCCGCCGCGGCGGTGGCAGCCACGATCCCGGCGGTCCTCGACGTGTACGACGAGACGGGGCCGGCATTGGCCCGGTCGGTGGAGACGGCAGCGCGGGCGATCCTGATCGCGGCCGTCCTGGCCGGCGGGGTGGCCGCGCTCGCGGCGCTGCCCGACCGCCGCATCCGGGTCTCGCGCGCCGGAGGGCGCAGGCTCGGCGCGGCGCTGCTCGCGGTGGCGGTACTGGCCGCCTGCGCGGGGACCGCGGTGTACGTGGCGGAGCGCGGGAGCCCGTTCAGCGACGTGGCGCACGCGTGGAACCAGTTCAAGAACAAGCGGACCCCGCACGGCGGCGGGACGCGGCTCGGCCGGCTCGGGTCCGACCGCTACGACTTCTGGCGGGTGGCCTTGGACCGCTTCCGGGCGCGACCGCTGGCCGGCATCGGGGCGGACAACTACCAGCAGGACTACCTGCGCTACGGCAAGAGCCATGAGCGGCCGCTCTACCCGCACAGCGTGGAGCTGCGCACCCTGTCGCAGACCGGGATCGTCGGGATGCTCCTGCTCGTGGCGGCGCTGGCCGCGGCGTTCGCGGCCGCGGGGCGCGCGATGCGGCGGCGCGGCGGCTGGGCCCCCGGCGCGGCGGCGGCCGGGGTGGGGGCCGTCGTCTACTGGCTCGTGCACGGCTCCGTGGACTGGTTCTGGGAGTTCCCGGCACTCGGCGGGGCCGCGTTCGCGCTGCTCGGGCTGGCGGCCGGGCTGGCCCCGCGCCGGCCGGGCTCGCCCCGCCGGTTCCGGCGCCCCGTTGCGGCGGGCCCGGTGCTTGTCACGGCCGCCGCGGTGGGCGGGCTCGCGCTGGCGCTCAGCTTCGCCGCGCCGTGGGCCGCCGAGAGCCAGGTCGATCAGGCCGCGCGAATCTGGCCCGTTCGGCCGAAGCTGGCCTTCGACAAGCTCTCGAGCGCGTCGTCGTTCAACCCGCTGAGCCCGCGCCCCAAGGCGGTGGCGGGCAGCATCGCGCTGCGGCTGCGGGACCTGCCCACCGCCCGGCGCTACTTCCTCGAGGCGCTCGAGCGGGACTCGCGCGACGCGTACTCGTACCTCGAGCTGGGCGCGATCGCGTCCCAGAACGGCCCGCGGCGGGCGGCGGTGCGGCTGCTCACCCGCGCGGCGGAGCTTCAGCCGAGGGACGAGGTCACCGCCGCCGCGCTGCGGCGCGCCCGCCGGGGCGGACGGATCGATATCGCCCGTATGAACGAGGCGCTCCGCCAACGGACCCTGGATCTGACGCGGTAGCCCGGCCGGCGAAACATCCGAGGCGCCGGGACACTGTGGCGACCGTGGATGCACTGGTTGCCGACGCCCAGCTCCCGAACGCCGTCGCCGGGTTGCGCGGGCTCGGCCGCGCGGGGGTGCGGGCTACCGCCGTCGCGCCGAGCCGCGCGGCCGCCGGCCTCTGGTCGCGCTACGCGGCCGGTCGCGCCGTGGGGAGCCTCGCGGCGGCGGCGGCCGAGCACGGTCCGGTGGTCGTCTATCCCGGCCAGGAGCGCACGATCGACGGGCTGCTCGCTTTGGCAGGGGACCCGAACGTCGTGCTCCCCTGGGACCCCGCGGCGCTGCCGGCGCTGCGCGAGAAGCGACGACTTCCCGAGCTCGCGGGCGACCACGGGCTGCGCGCCCCGGCGACGCACTTCGCCGGGACGGCCGCCGGCCTCGTGGCCGCGGAGCCTCCGCTGCCGGTCGTGGTCAAGCCGGCGCACGCCGTGGGCGTGTCGCTCCCCACGGCGCGGCTCGTGGAGTCGCGCGGCGAGCTCGAGGCACTGGCCGCCGAACTCGCGCCCGGCGAGGAGGTGCTGGCGCAGGAGCACGCCGCCGGCCGGCTCATGTCGCTCGCGCTCGTGCTCGACCGCGCGGGTGGCGTGGCCGCGCGCTTCCAGGAGGAGGCGCTGCGCACCTGGCCGCGCGGGGCGGGGACGTTCGTGACCACCGTGAGCGTCGCGCCCGACGACGAGCTGGTGGAGCGGGCGGGTGCGATGCTCGCCGGCGCCGGTTACTGGGGGCTCGTCCAGCTGGACCTGGTGCTCGGCCCGGAGGGCGCCGTGCTGCTCGATGCGAACCCGCGCTTCTACCTGTGCATGCCACTCGCTCTCGCGTGCGGCGTGAACCTGCCCGCCGCCTGGCACGCGGTGGTGGCGGGCGGCGACCCGGGATCGCCGCGGCCGTACCCGGCCGGCCGCACCTACCGCGACCTCGAGGGCGACCTGTACTCGGCCCGCCGCGGCCATCCCGGCCACCTCCTGCGGCCGGGGCGGCGCGCCGACACCGGGGCGGCATGGGCATCCGACGACCCGCTGGCGTCCGCGCTGCTCGCCGCCGCCGCGGCCGCCAAACCGATCAGCAGTCGCCTCCGGAGGCGCCGGTGACCGCGGCGCTGTGGCGCTCGGCGCTCCGGCGACTCGCGCGCCGGCGCTCGGTGAACGTCGGCTACCACGGCGTGGACCACATCCCCCCGGCGGACGACCCCGAGAACCTCTGCGTGCCGCCCGACCGCTTCCGCGCCCAGCTCGAGCTCCTGATCGAGGCGGGCTTCGAGATCGTGACCGTCGCGGAGCTCGCCGACCGCGCCGGCGGGGGAGAGCCGCCGCCCGGCCTGGCGTCGTTGTCGTTCGACGACGGGCTCGAGGACAACCACCGCGTCGTGCTCCCGATCCTGCGCGAGCTGGGGGTGTCCGCCACGGTGTACGTCACGACGGGCTTCATAGGCCGGCCGAACCCGTGGATGCGCACGGGCACGCGCTACATGACGGCGGACGAGCTGCGCGACCTGCACGCGGCGGGCATCGAGCTCGGCGCCCACAGCGTGAGCCATCCCGACCTGTCGGTGCTCGGCGACGAGGAGTGCGACCGGGAGGTGGCCGGGAGCGTGGCGGAGCTCCGCGCCGCCACCGGCGCCGAGGCGCGGACGTTCGCCTACCCCTTCTGCCGCTACGGCGACGCCGCGGTGGCGGCCGTCCGCCGCGCGGGTCTCGCCGCGGCGGTCACCTGCGAGGGCCGTGGCAGCTGGGACCCGTACACGATGAAGCGGGCGCTCGTGACCGGCCGGGACGGGATCCCGAGCTTCGTGGCAAAGCTCGGGGACCTGTACCACCCGGCCTACGAGAGCGGCCCGGGGCGGCTCGCGCGCGGAGCCACGCGGCGCTCGCGTGAGCGCGTCCGCGCGGTGCGCGGCCAGCGCCCGCGCGAGCAGGTGGCGGCGGAGGCCGCCGTCTCGGCGGCGGTGCCGGTCGCGGCCGGCGGCACGGAGCAGGCGTTCGAGCGCGTCGCCCGCAACACGTTCGCCCGCGCGGTCGGGGAGCTCCTGTCCAAGCTCGCGTCGCTCGTCTTCTTCGCCGCGATCGCCCGTTCGCTGGGCCAGACCGGGGTCGGCGTCTTCGTGTTCGCGCTGGCCTGGGCGGAGATCTCGATGCTGATCGCGAGCCTCGGGCTCGACCGCGCCCTCGTGCGCTGGATCGCCGCGGACCGGTCGCGCTCCGGCTCCCTGTTCGCCGATGCCGCCTCGATCAAGGTCGCGCTGGCGGTCCCGGTCGCGGCGGTCAGCTTCGCCGCGATCAACCTCCTCGCGCTCGGCTCGACCGCGCGCACGGTGATCTACGTCCTCACGGCCGGAGCGCTGTTCGAGGCGCTCACCCGCGTCGCGGTCAGCGTCTTCACCGCCTACGAGCGGTCGGAGCTGACCGGCGTCGTGCTGATCGTCCAGCGCCTCCTACAGGCGGCGCTCGGCATCGGGGCGCTGGCCGCCGGCTACAGGGTCGTGGCCGTCGCGTCCGCGTACTCGGTCGCGGCCGTGCTCGGCTTCGCCATCGCGGTCGTCCTCGTGCGGCGCCGGCTGCGGGTGAGCCGCGGGGCCCCCGACTGGCGGCGCTGGCGCGAGGTTGGAGTCGGCAGCGTGCCCTTCGCGGTCCAGGACGTCTTCACGGTGCTCCTGTTCAGGCTCGACGCGGTGCTGCTGTCGCTCATCGCGAGCGACGCGGCGGTCGGCCGCTACGGGTCCGCCTACCGGCTGTTCGAGTCGACGTTCTTCCTCACCTACGCCCTGATCGCGGCGTTCGCGCCGATGTTCACGTACCTCGAGCGCGACAGCGAACCGACGATCCACGGCGTCTACCAGCGCTCGATCAAGCTCGCGCTCCTGCTGCTCGTGCCGTGCGGGGTCGTCTTCGGCACGCTCGCGCCGTTCGTGAGCCGCGCGTTCTTCGGCGACGGCCTCGAGAGCGCGGCCGCCTCCTTACGCATCCTGGCGCCGGCGGTCGTCCTGATCGGCCTCGTGACGCTCACGACCTCGCTGATCGTCTCCCGCCGCAGCCCGACGTCGATGGTGTGGCTGAGCGCGGCCATGACCGTGGTCAACGTCGCGCTCAACCTGGCGCTCATACCGGGGCTCGAGGAGCGCGGCGCGGCGATTGCGATGCTCGCCACCGAGGCGATCTTCCTCGTGCTGGTGGTGCGGATGGCGCTCGCGACAATCGACGCGCCCGTGAGGTGGGCGGCCACGACGGGCGCACCGCTCGTCGCGGGGCTGGCGATGGCCGCCGTGACCCTGTCCCTGCGCGACACCCCGGGCCTGGCGCTCGCGGCCGGCGCGGTCGTCTATCCGGCGGCCTTCCTGCTCGCCGAGCGGCTGATCAGCCCCGACGACCTGGCGTTCGTGGTCGGCTTCGCCAGGCGGCGACTGCGCCGGGCGACGGGCTAGCGCCCCGGCGCCACGAGGTCGTCCTGGGCCGCGCGCTTGCCGCGCTTGGGCTTGGACGAGAGGTAGTAGTCGTAGCGGGAGACCTCGGCGCCGCGGTCGCGGTTGAGGAGCAGCCCGATGAGCGTGGCGTGCACGGCCCGCAGCCGGCGGACCGCGTCGCGCACGGTGTCCTCCTGGGAGGTGTTGAGGTCGACCACGACGATCACGCCGTCGACGAGGCTGGCGACGATCGAGGCGTCGGCCGCGACGTTGAGCGGGGGGCAGTCGACCAGCACCAGGTCGAACTCCTGCTGGAGCTCCTTCACGATCCCGTGCGCGCGGTGGGTCTCGAGCAGCGCGGCCGGGTTGGGCGGCACCGGCCCGGACGGAATCAGGCTCACGCCCGGCAGCCCGGTCGAGTGGATCACCTGGTCGAGCGGCGTCTCCTCCACGAGGTAGTTGCTGAACCCCGGGCGCAGCGGCTGCGCGATGTGCGGCAGGAGGCGCTCCTGGAGCACGGGGCGGCGCAGGTCGGCCTCGACGATCGCCACCCGCAGCCCGACCTCCGCGCTCGCCACCGCGAGCTGCACGACCGTGGTGGTCTTGCCCTCGCCCTCGGCGCCGCTCGTGATCGCGACCGAGTCGAGCCGCCCTGCGCCGACGGCGAACTGGAGGTTGGTGCGCAGGATCCGGTACGCCTCGTTGAATGCCGAGACGGAGGCATCCGACCGCCCCTTGCGCGGCACGCGCGCGAGCACCGGGATCTCGAAGCGCGCCTCGACGTCCGCGGGCGTGCGCAGGCGCCGGTCCAGCCGGTCGCGCAGCAGCGCGAGTCCCACGCCGAGCGCCAGGCCGAGCAGCCCTGCGATGAGCGTGTACAGGGTGGGCTTGGGCCGCGCGGCCTCGGTGGGGAAGGGGGCGAGGTCGGCCACCGAGATGCGGGCCTCGGTCGGCCCCACGAGGTTGCGCCGCGCGTAATCGACGAACGTGGCCGCGAACGCGTTGGCCACGTGCTTGGCGCGCGCCTGGTTGCGGTCCTCGGCCGTGATCTTGATCAGCTGCGTCTGCGGGATCGGCTCCGAGCTCGTGTGGTCGAGGATGTATTGCTTCGTGGTCCCGTCGCCGAGCCGCGTCGCCACGAGCTGGGCGATGTTCGGGCTGCCGACGATCTGCTCGAACGAGCGCGCGAGCGCCTGGCTCGCCTGCACCTGGTCGAACGTCGCGCCGCGCGCGCTGGAGGAGACGATCAGCGTGCTGTCCGTCTCGTACACCTTGGGCATGGCCTTCGAGACGACCGCTGCGGTGATCGCGAAGGCGAGGAACACGCCCAGCACGATCCATTTGCGTCGCCAGAGGACCAACATGGGCGCGTCGGCCTTCATGCGGCGGATGTTATCGGCGCCCTCCCGGCCTCCCTGATGGCTCGCAGGCCCGCTCTCAGTGCTGGCCGGGGCCGCGGAGCGGCATTACCCTTGCCGCGGGGCGCCTTGGTAGATCTCCACTCCCACATCCTCCCGGGCGTCGACGACGGGGCCCCTGACATCGAGACCAGCATCGCGATGGCCCGCACGGCCGTGGCCGATGGGGTATCGATGATGGTGGCGACCCCGCACGTGAGCTTCGAGTACGAGCTCGACCCGATGGACGTCGGACGCCGGGTCGGGGAGCTCAACCTCGCGCTCGGGCGCGAGGAGTTGCCGCTGGCGATCCTGCCCGGCGGCGAGATCGCGCTCACGCGCCTCACGGCGCTCGAGCCGAGCGAGCTGCGGATGCTCAGTCTCGGCGCGGGGCCGTACCTGCTGGTCGAGACCCCGTACGCGGGCGGCGCGCCGTTCCTCGAGGACGTGCTGTTCGACCTCGAGGTGCGCGGCTTCCGCACGATCCTCGCCCACCCCGAGCGCTGCGCGATGTTCGAGAACGACCGCGAGCGGCTCGCGCGGCTGGTCCAGCGCGGCGTGCTCTGCTCCGTCAACGCGGGCTCGATGGCCGGCCAGTTCGGGCGGCGCGTGCGTGACTTCACCGTGCACCTCTTCCGCGCGGGCCTCGTGCACGACGTGTCGTCCGACGCGCACGACAACGACGTGCGCCGCGCCGAGCTGCGCTGGGGCTTCGAGCAGCTGGACGGCGAGCTGCCCGGGATCGCCGAGCAGGCGGAGTGGTTCACCGAGACCGCGCCGACGGCGATCGTGTCGGGCGGGGAGGTGCCGGCAGCACCGGCGCCGCCGGCGCCTCGGCGGTCGTGGCAGCGGATGTGGAGGCACGCCCAGTGAGGCCGCGCCTCGACGGGCGCATCGTGCCGGTCGCGTTCGTGGCGTTCGCGGCCGCGGGCGGGGCGCTCACGGCCGCACTCGCGTACGCGACGCGCCCTGTGATCCCGCTGGCGGTCGTCGGCGCGCTGGCCGCCGCGGCGGTGGCGGCCACGATGCCGCTGCGCCTGGTCTACCTCGCGATCCTGCTCGTGCCGTTCAAGCTCTACACGATCGACGTCGGCAACGCCGGGCTATCGGTGTCCGAGGGCCTGTTCGTCCTGAGCGGCGTGGCCTGGGCCGCGCGCCGGGCCATCGAGGGCCACCTGCCGTACGTGCCGTCGCCGCTCGGCAAGCCGTATCTGCTGCTCCTCCTGGCGGTGGTGCCGGGCATTCTCATCGCGCTCCACCCGTTCCCGGTGGTTAAGACGCTGGTGATGTGGACGGCCTTCGTGCTCGTCTACCAGATGGTGGTCGCGGACGGCCGGCGGGAGACCGTGCGCACGATCCTCCTAGCGCTGGCGGTGGCCGCGGCGGTCGTTGGCCTCAAGGCGGCGCTCGATCCCGGGACCGACCAGCCGCAGCAGCTGCTCGGCATCGGCGAGGTGGCGGAGGGGCGGCCGGGCGGCTCGTTCCAGGACCCCAACATCCTCGCCACGTTCGAGGCGCTCGGGCTCCCCGCCGCGGTGGCGCTCGCGCTGGGGCGTAACCTGCTGCTGCGCGTGGTGGGGGCGGGGGCGTTCGCCCTCATCCTGGCGGGGCTCGCTCTGTCGCTCTCGCGCGGGGGCTTCCTGGCGGCGGCGGGCGCGCTGGCGATCATGCTCGCCTGGCGGCCGTTTCGTTACACGGGGATCGCGGCACTGGCGCTCGTGATCACCCTCCAGGCGGTGTCCGGGAGCTTCTCCGGCGAGATCCAGCAGACCTCAGTCGTGGCCGGCCGGATCCAGTCGGTGAGCTACGCCGCCGCGGGTGGGGACCCGCGCTTCGCGATCTGGCGCACCACGCCGGAGATCATCGCCGGCCACCCGTTCTTCGGGATCGGCGCCAACCAGTTCCCCGACGTCTCGCTCCGCTACGGGCTCTACTCGGAGGACCGGGGGAGCTACCAGCACGCGCACAACATCCCTCTGACGATCGCGGCCGAGCTCGGGCTGCTCGGGCTCGCGGCGCTCCTGTGGGCGACGTTCGCCCTCGGCCGCGTGCTCATCGCCGCGTGCACCCGTCTGACGGGGGCGGATCGCGGCCTGGCGATGGCGGTGGCCGCGGCCTTCACCGGCCTCGCCCTCCAGGGCATGGTCGACTACACGCTCAGCTCGAACACCGTGGCGGCCGTGATGTTCGTGCTCGCCGGCTGCGCGGTCGTGCTGTGGCGAGCCGCGGGCGCCGACGATCAGTCGGAGCCCGACACGGCCTCGGCGTAGCGCTCGCGCATCCCGGCCACTGTCGCGCCGATCGAGAACCGCTCGCGCGCGTAGGCGCGCGCCCGCGCGCCAACCTCCGCCCGCCGGGCGGGATCCTCGAGCAGTCCGGCGATCGCGTCGGCGAGCGCCGCGCGATCCCCCTCGGGCACGAGCGCGGCGTGGTCGCCGAGCACCTCCGGCATGGCGCCGCCCGCGTAGCCGACCACCGGCGTACCCACGGCCATCGCCTCGAGCCCGACGAGGCCGAATCCCTCGCGGCCCATCCCGCGCTCGTCGGGCATGCTCGGCATCGCCACCACGTCGCAGCCGGCCATGACTCCCGGTGCGTCGGCGTGATGCCCCGGGAGCAGCACGGACTCCCCGAGGCCCAGCTCCTCGATCCGCCGGCGCACCGCCCGCGCGTAGTCGAGCTGGTAGGGGTCGTCGCCGCCGAGCAGCAGAAAACGCGTGCCGGGGCGCCGCTCGAGCACGCGCGGCGCGGCCTCGACCAGCTCGATCTGACCCTTGGCCGGATGGAAGCGGCCGACCAGGACAACGACCTCGCCGGCGCCGCCCGCGAGGCCGGCGACCAGCGCGCGCGCCGCCTCGCGGTCACGCTCGATCGGCGGGATGCCGTTGTGCACGACCCGAACCCGTTCGCGAAGGCGGCCGCCGAACGTGGCGGTCACCGCCGCGCTCACGCCGACGACCTGGTCGCAGCGCCACGCCACGGCGCGGGCGAGCGGGCCGTCCCACGAGAAGTCGTGCTTGACCCACACGATCGGGATGCCCGTCTTGGGGGTGGCGAGCGCCGCGACCAGCGCCGCCTTCATGCCGTTGGCGTGGATGAGCGCCGGCGGGCTCCTGCGCAGCAGCCGGCGCATCCGCAGCGCGGAGGCAAGCATCGAGAGCCGCGGCCCGGTCTCGATCACCGCCACGTCGTGGCCGCTCGCGCGGAGGCGCTCCACGAACGGACCGTCCTGGAGCGAGACGATCCCGTGGACCCAGCCCGGGTCGAGGTGGTCGAGCAGCAGCTCGAGGTAGCGCTCCGAGCCGCCCTGGAGCGCGTGCGAGATCACGAACGTGACCGGCACGGGTCGGTCTAGCCGCGCTGCCGCCACGCCTCGACCGAGCCGTCGACGAGCCCGCGCACCCCTGCCCATTCACCGTTCGCCGCGCGGTGGACGGCGAGCACGCCCACCAGCATGGCGAACTGAAGCCGGGCCAGCGGCGTGCGGCGGAAGTTCTTGCGGAACAGGTAGGCACGGTTGACCACCACGGTGCGGTTGAACTCGCGCGTGCGCGCAGGGGAGACCTTGCGCGCCGCGTCCACGTTCATGTGCACCACGCAGGCGTCGGGCAGGAAGCGCAGCCGGCCGAGACGCGACAGCCGGTACGAGAAGTCCTCGTCCTCGAGCAGGCCGTAGCCGGTCAGCCGCTCGTCGAAGCGGACCCGGGCGGCGGCGTCGCGGCGCGCGCTCATCAGACCGCCGAGCATGTACTCCACGTCCTGCTCGCGCGCCTCGTCCTGCACCCGGCGCGGATAGCCGAAGCGCGTCATCGACCCCTCGCGCCCGCCCCCCGGGAGCAGCCGGCGCCAGCGGGAGCGCATGTTTCCGAAGCGGCGGAGGTCGCGGTCGACCACGCGGCCCGTGACCCCCACCACGCCCGCGTCGGCGTAGCCGCGCGCGAGCGCCGCGAGCAGACCCGGGTCGACCTCCGTGTCGTCATCCACGAAGACCAGCACGTCGCCCTGCGCGAGGTCGACGCCGGCGTTGCGCTGGACCGTGAGGCCCGGGCGGCTCCGGGCGTAGCGGGCGCCGGCGTCGCGCGCGACCGGCTCCGCCGAGCCCGTCTCGCCGCCGTCGACGACGATCACCTCGTGCGGCGGCGGGTCGCAGCGGGCGATGCTCGTGAGCGTCGCGCGCAGCACCTCGGGCCGGTCCCGGGTGGCGACGACGACCGTGAAGCGCGGCGTCGAGTCACCCATCCGGGCGCCTACGTTACGTGCAGGCGCCCGTTCCCGTTCGAGACGACCGCGGCCGGCGCCGCCGCCGGGATGCCGAGCACGTCGCGGTAGAGCGCCTCGGTGGCGTCGAGCATCCGCTCGACGCGGAAGCGCGACCGGTAGCGCTCGGCCCCCGCCTCGCCCATGGCGGCCAGTGCCAGCGGATCGGCGAGCAGGTCGCGCAGCGCGCGTGCGAGCGCCGGCTCGTCGCCGGCGGCCACGACGCGACCGGTCACTCCGTCCTCCACGGCCTGCTGGGTGCCCCCGACGGCGGTCGTGAGGATCGGCAGCCCGCAGCTCATCGCCTCGAGCAGCGAGAGGGGCAGCGCCTCCCAGGCGGAGGGCAGGACGAACAGGTCGAGCGCGGCGAGGTAGGGGTCGACGCTCCCGCGGTACGGGAACCAGCGCACGTGCTGCTCCACGCCGAGCCGATCGATCTCGTCGCGCACCTGGCCTTCGATGGGCCCGTTGCCGACGATCGCGAAGCGGCCGGGCAGCTCGCCCGCCGCCGCGAGTCGCGCCACGGCGCGGACGGCGAGCAGCGGGTCCTTCTGGGGCCGCAGCACCGACACCATCCCGGCGAGCGGCCGGTCGCCCTTGAACATCACGAGCTCGGGGTCGGGATCGGCGCCGTCGCAGGCGGCCACCCCGTACTCGATGTGGCGCACGCGACCCGCCGCGCCGAGGAGCCGCTCGGCCTGGGCGCGCTCCCACTCGCAGACGGCGACGATCGTGCCCGTGCGCGGCACCGCGGCTTGCTCGATCGCGCGGTACGCGAGCTGCTGAACGCCCCCGAAGCGCGCGGCGAACGCGAAGCAGTGCGGCGTGTACAGAAGGCGGCGGCGGTCCGGCAGCGTCGCGCGCACCAGCGCGCCCGCCTTGGAGCTGTGCCCGTGCACGATCCCGTAGCGGCGGATCCTGTCCAGCGCCCGCAGCGTCCGGGCGGCGGCCAGGTCGGAGCGGCCCGGCTCGCGGTCGAGCGGCAGGTGGTGCACCGGCACGCCCGCCTCGGCGAGCGGCTCGACGATCGCGCTGGCGGGCGGAGTTGCGACCTCGATGTCCCATCCCCGGCGCCGTAGCCCGCTGGCCAGCTGGAGCACGTGCGCGGCGACGCCGCCGTCCTGAGGCTGGAGCACCTCGAGCACCGGGCCTGGACGTTCGTCCGATGCACGGAGGGCCGATTCAAAGGCGCTTGTGCCAGGCCGAAAGAAATCTTGCAAAACGGCCGCCCCGATTGGCGGAGCGGCCCCGCCCCGGAGGAGTTCTGATGAGCCGTCTCGCCGGGCGCGGCCTGACATGCCGCCGCCTTCTCTCACGCCTGACCCCGGTCGCACTCTCGTGTGCGGCACTGCTGTGCCTTGCAGCCCCCTCGACGGCGGCCGCGGCGCCGCACATGGCGGGCGTCCAGAGCCACGTGCTCTGGGGCAACGTGAGCATCGGCGAGATGGATCGCCAGCTCGACGACATGAAGCGCGCCCACGTGGCCATCACGCGCGTGGACGTCGGCTGGGCCAGCGTCGAGCAGGAGGGCAAGGGGAAGATCAACTGGGACTACGTCAGCCGGCTCGACCACCTCGTCGACGGCGCCAACGCGCGCGGCATCAAGCTGCTGCTCATGTACGCCGAGACTCCGTGCTGGGCCTCGTCCGCGCCGTCCTCGGCCAAGCAGGGCTGCGACGGCGCGTGGTGGGACCGCGACGTGCAGAACTACGCGCCCAGGCACGCCGACGACTTCGCCGAGTCGTTCGCCTGGGTCGTCCGCCGCTACCGCGGCCGCGTGTACTCGTGGGAGGTCTGGAACGAGCCCAACCAGGACTACTTCTTCCACACGAGCGACCCCGTCGGCGACTACGCCTCGATGGTCAGGGAGTCGTACGGGCCCGCCAAGGCCGCCGACCCCCACACGATCATCGTGGCCGGCTCGCTCTCGGACTCCGACTTCGAGTTCACCGACGCGCTCTACGGGCGCGGCGTGAAGGGTCACTTCGACGCCTGGTCGGTGCACCCGTACAGCGACGACCGCTCGCCGCTCAACAACCACGTCGAATCGCCGCGCTACAGCTTCGCGTCCGGCGTGCCGGCCGTGCGCGCGGTGATGAAGCGTCACGGTGACGCGAAGCCGATCTGGCTGACCGAGTTCGGCTACAGCACCTGCAACGTGCGCGGCCCCGTGAGCTGGCAGAACTGCGTCGACCGCGACACCCAGGCGTCGTACCTCAAGCAGGCGTTCCGCCAGATGCGGACCTGGAGCTACGCGCCGGTCGGGATCTGGTTCAACTTCAAGAACACGACGAGCGACCCCGGCGACCGCGTGGGCAACTACGGCCTGATGACCCAGGACGGCTCCGAGAAGGCGTCGTTCGGCGCCTTCCGCTCCGTGGCCCGCGAGCTCGAGGCCGACAGCACGCCGCGGCACTCCGACCAGCCCGTCGTCGACCCGCCCGTCACGGACCCGCCCGTCACGGACCCGCCGACCTCGCCGCGGAGGCACCGTGCGCGCGCCGTCGTGCACGTCGCGCGCCGCAGCGAGTACGTCTCGGTGAAGGGCAAGGCGCCCCGGCGCGGGCTCGCACGGCTGCTCGTGTACCGGCGCGACGAGTCGACCGGCACGTTCTCCGAGCGCGCCACCTACCGCTGGTGGTTCGCGACGAACCGCAGGCACCGGTTCTCGCTTCGGCTCCACGGCCACGCGCTGACACGCGGAACCTGGCGCGTGGTGGTCTCCCAGCGCCGCGGTCGGCACGTGATCACGGCAGCGGCCGTGCTTGGCGGCTAGCGCCACGACGTCCCCTCGTCTTTACAGGCTCAGTCCGTTGGTCAGGCTGGGTCTGTTCGGCTGAGGCGCCGTACGCCGAACCCGGCCGCGAGCAGCGCACCGCCGGCGGCAACCACCAGCGCGATGTCGAGCCCGGTGAACGGGATCTGCTTGCCGCTTGCGTGATGCTGGAGCGCACTGCAGCCATCGCAGTAGGCATCCTGCGTGGCGCTCTGTGCGAACGCGGCCGGAGCCGCCGCAAGAAGCGCGACGCAGATCACAAGCGCGACGACGATTCCCCTCGGTCGCATATCGGGTCTCCCTACCATCGATTGTCGGCCTCCTTGCCGTGAGCCTCTCCACCCGGATCCGTCCCTGGAACCGGGTGGCTACGCGGTGAAACCGCGCGTACCCCTCTGGGTCCAGTGATACTACCCGGGTCAGGGGGGTCCCGCAACATGCTCAACCTTGCTCAACCGTCCGCGGGCCTCCGCACGTGAGCACGCCGAGGCGCGTGTTGGCGCTGAATCCCGCTCTCCCCATGGCCGCGCTCACGCTTGCGGCGCTCGTCGTGGTGGCCGCGTCGGGCGGCGGCTATTTCCCGGGCGACTGGTACCCGGCGGCGCTCTACGCGCTCGCCCTGGTCACGATGGCCATTCTCTGGGCTCCGGCGGGCCGGCGGCCGGCGCGACCCGTCGTCGTGGCGCTGCTGGCCCTTGCGGCGTTCGCGGCATGGAGCTATCTCACGATCGCGTGGGCCGACCAGAAGGGCGAGGCTTGGGACGGCGCCAACCGCACGGCGCTGTACGTGGTCGTGTTCGCCGCGTTCTCCCTCTGGCCGCTGCGCGGCCGCGCGGCCGCGGCACTGGTCGGCGGGCTCGCGCTGGCGATCGGAGGCCTTGCGATCGTCGAGCTGGTGCGCGTTGCCTGGTCCGCGCACCCCACGCCGTTCTTCATCGACGGGCGCCTGGCCACGCCGATCGCGTACCCGAGCGGCGACGCGGCGCTCTGGTCGACGGCGTTCTGGCCGTGCGTGGTGTTCGCATCGCGGCGTGAGGTTCCGCCCGAGGTGCGCGGGATCTTTGCGGCCGTCGGCGTGGTGCTCGGGTCGATGGCGCTGATGGGGCAGAGCCGCGGCTGGCTGTTTGCGCTGCCGCTGGTCGTGATCGCCTTCCTCGTGCTCACGCCCGGGCGCGTGCGGACGACGATCGGGCTCCTCACCGTGGTGGCCGGGATCGGCCTCACGGTCCCGGCCGTGCTCGACGTGTACGACAAGCGCGGGCAGGCTCTCGCGAGCGCGCTCGACGGCACGGCCAACTGGATCCTGGGAGCCGCGGTCGCGACGGGGGGAGTCACCGCGCTGGTCGCGATCGCCGACCGCCGCCGCCGTGTGTCGCGCGTGGCCGCGCGCAGGGCCGGGGTCGCCATGCTCGCCACGGCCGTCGCGGCGCTCGCGCTCGGTGCGGGCGTGTACGTGGCCGAGCGCGGGAGCCCGTTCACGGACGTCGCGCACGCCTGGGGCGAGTTCAAGACGCAGGGCAACCCGCGCGGCGGGCCCGGCGCCGCCTCGCGCCTCGGGCGACTCGGGTCGAACCGCTACGACTTCTGGCGCGTCGCCCTCGACCGCTTCGCCGGCGCGCCGGTCCAGGGGATCGGCGCCGACAACTTCCGCAGCGCGTACGTGCGCGACGCGCACAGCACCGAGGAGCCGCGCTACCCGCACAGCCTCGAGCTCCGGACGCTCTCGCAGACGGGACTCGTGGGCGCGCTGCTGCTCGGCGTCGCGCTCGGTGCTGCGCTGCTGGCCGCGGCGCGTGCGGTGCGTCGCCGGGCCGGGCCCGGGGCGGCGGCCGCGGCGGGGGCGCTCGGGGCCGTCGTCTACTGGCTCGTGCACGGCTCGGTCGACTGGTTGTGGGAGCTGCCCGCCGTGGGCGGCGCGGCGTTCGCGCTCCTCGGGATCGCGGCCGGCCTGGCCCCGCGCGGCGGGCGCAGCGCCCGCCGGCCCGTGGCGAGCGGGCGTACGTCGCTCGCGGCCGCGGCCGTCGCGCTCGTGCTCGCGGCGAGCCTCGGGGCACCCGCTCTCGCGGAGCGGATGATCAGCCGCGCCACGGCCGTGTACCCCCGGGAGCCGGCCAGGGCGTTCGACCAGCTCGACAGCGCGGCGTCCCTCAACCCGCTCAGCCCGCGGCCGAAGGTGATCGCCGGCCGCGTGGCGCTGGCGCTCCACCGGCCGGCCGTCGCGGCGCGCTACTTCCGCGAGGCGATCGACCGCGAGCCGGGCGATCCCTACGCTCATCTCCAGCTCGGGGCGATCCTGTTCGACGCGGGGCAGCGGGCCGAGGGGCTCGCAAGTCTCCGGCGCGCGGCCGCGCTCGAGCCTCGCGTCCGGGTGGCGAGAGAGGCTTTGGCGCGCGCCGAGCGTGGACGGCGCGTCGACGTGGACAGGATCAACCGCGCGCTGCTGTCGCGCGGAAAGGAGCTCGTCAGGTGAGGCCGTGGCAGCGCATCGCCCTCAAGGTCGTCTACTGGATCGCGGTCCTCGCGGTCTCGGTGGCGCTGCTCGTGGCGCTGATCCTCCTGATCGAGTCGCGCGACAAGTCGGACGTGAAGAGCGGTGGCACCGCCACTCCGGCGCGCCTCGCGGGCGACGCCCCCTAGCTACGGCCGCTCCGCGATCAGCCGCGCGAAGGCGACGATGCGGTGCGATGCGCTGTAGAGCGGGTGGCAGGCGCTCAGCACCAGGCGGTCCTCGCCGCGCACACGGCGCGTGATCCAGGTGGCGTCCGGGCTGACGATCTGCGTCTTCTCCACGGCGTAGGTGAAGGTCCCGTAGGGCATCGCGAGCACCACGTGGTCGCCGCGCTTCAGCTGGTCGATCGTGCGGAACGGCGCCAGGTAGGTGGTGCGGTGACCGGCGATCGCCACGGTGCCGCGCTCGCCCGGGAAGCGCGTGGCCGGGTAGTGGCCCGGGCCCTTGCGGAGGGTGTCCAGGTCCGTGCCCTGTACGACCACGTACTTGCGACCGAGCGTGGGCAGCTTGATGCGGCCGATCGCGCTGCCCGTCTTAGCACGGCGCCGCTCGATCTCGGCGAGCCGGGCGAGTCGTCTGCGCAGGTTGCGGATCGCCGCCACCTGGAGCTTCTCGTTGGCCACGACCCCCCTGGCGTCCACGTCGAGCTCGTGGCCGAGCCGGTTCTGCTCGCGGGCGGCGAAGAAGGCCGAGACGGGCTCCTGCCAGGCCAGAGTGAGCCCGGCGTCGGCGAGCATCAGGATCCCGCTCGTGATCAGCACGGAGGCCACGAAGCGGAGCACTGGGCGGATCCATCCCACGCGTCGGCGCACCTCGCTTCGAGTGTACGGCGGGTTGCGGGTGGCTCCGCTCGGGTAGTCCGGATCCGGGGCGAGCCGGACGGGGGGCAGGTACCCTTGGGCGCCTCAGATTCACGACCGAGGAGTTGAGCCGAACCAGATGGCGAAGCAGATGACCCCGTTGCCGGACGCGAAGTCGGTCCGGGTTAACCCGTCTCCGGCGGAGCTCAAGGAGCTCGCGGCCAAGATGCCGAATGCGCGGGAGACCCGCTACGGGAACCTGAACGTGCAGACGCAGGTGCTGGCGCGCTCCAAGGCCTGCACCTTCCTCGTGCTCGACGACCCGGAGCAGAGCTCGCAGCAGGCCATCTCGCGCGAGGAGGGCGACCGCGTCGCCCGGCTCCAGGACGAGTACATCGCCGGCCGCGACATGGTCGTCGTCGACGGCTTCATCGGCAACGACCCCGACTTCCGCACCCCCGCGCGCCTCTACATCGAGGAGTCGAACGCCAACATCGCCGGCATGCAGGAGCAGCTCTACTTCGACGTCGACGACCGCGACGGCTTCGAGCCCGAGCTCACGGTCATCTACACGCCCAACCTGGCGGTCGAGGGCTACCCCAACGACCGCATCATCAGCGTCGACCTCGAGCGCGGCGTCACGCGCGTGTGCAACTCCGACTACTTCGGCGAG
>JAXDHW010000320.1:0-4846 GCA_034664365.1 Thermoleophilaceae bacterium | reverse complement strand
CGTTGCGCACGGCCAGGTGGGCCACTCGCTGGTCGAAGTCTCGGAGGTCGAAGACGCGGTCGGCGCCGTCACCGTCGACCACGGTCCGTCCCTGCCCTGCGCCCACGATCTCGCCGACGAAGTTGAGATCGAGGTCGCCGCGGTCTGCCGTGTCGTCGAGCCCGTGGCGCGTGAGCGTGTAGTGCCCCGCGGGCACGAGGATCTTGCTCTGGAACGGCGGCCGGTCGCCGCTGGCGTTCGCCTCCTGGACAGCAGCGCGGAGCGTGCACTTGCCGGCGGCGGTGAGGCACTCGCCGTCCCCCGGGTTGGCGTCGGGCGCGTCGACCTCGGAGTTCACGAGGATCCGGCAGTCGGGGTTGCACGGCGGGAACGGCGAGTCCGCGACTGCCCCTCCCGGCGCAATCAGCGCGGCGCCGATCGCTGCCGCTGCGATTGTCGACGCCAGCGTTACGCGTGTCCGCATCAAAGCCCCTTAAGCATCCTTGCCGTTGCGGCCGGCTCCGATCCGGCCCAGACAGCCACCTTACCCGCCGTCTTGGGTATTCGCCAGCGCACGGGAGGGATCGTCCGCGCTCGTCGCGCCGTGGAGCGGCGGCGGGTGGCCGAGCTGGCCGAGCTCGGCGGAGGCGCGGCCGAAGAAGAGGCCGACGGTCCAGTCCACCAGCAGCCGGATCCTCCTGACCGGGCCGGGCATCAGCGCGAGGTGGTAGGTGCGGGCGGCCCACCACGCCGGGAACCCCCTGAGCTTGACGCCGAGCATCTCGGCCACGGCCTGGTGGCGGCCGAGGTCCACGAAGACGCCGAGCGTCTTGTACCTGAACTCGCGGATGCGCCCGTGGCCGAGCGCCGCGGCCACGTTGTCGGCGGCGAGGCGGCCCTGCCGCAGCGCGTGCTGGGCGGTCGGCGGCGTCGGGGCCCCGCCGCCCTTGGCCGGGTCTGGGACGGCGGCCATGTCGCCGATCGCCCAGACGTCGTCGTGGCCCTCAACCCTGAGCGTGGAGCCGGTCGCGACGCGACCGTCCTCCGACAGCGGCAGGCCGAGGTCGGCCACGAGCGGCGGCGGCCGGACCCCCGCGGTCCAGCAGAGCAGGCGCGTGGGCACGACCTCGCCGTCGGAGAGCGTCACGCGGTCGGCCTCGACTGACTGGAGCCCGGTACGCGGCCGCACCTCGATCCCGCGCCGGCGCAGCTCGCGGGCGGCGAAGTCCGCGAGCCCGGGCGAGATCTCGCGCATGATCCGCTCCTCGCGGTCGGCGATCACCCAGCGGGTGCCATCGAGGCGGCAGCGCGGGTAGCGGTCGATCACGTCGGCGACGTAGTCCTGGAGCTCGGCGATCCCCTCCACGCCGGCGTAGCCCGCGCCGACGAAGACGAAGTTGAGGAACTGCCGGCGCTGCTCCGGGTCCTCGAGCGACTCGGCGATCTCGAGGTTGAGGACCGCCCGGTTGCGGAGCGCCACGGCGTCGGCGAGGGTCTTGAAGCCGTAGCCGTGGTCCGCGAGGCCGGGGATCGGCGGCACCCGTGTGACAGACCCGAGGCCGAGGATCAGGTGGTCGTAGTCGAGCTGCTCCTCGTCGCCATCGACACTCGTGTAGAGGATGCTTCGCGCGCCGGCGTCGAGGCCGGTCACGCGACCGAGGACGATCTCGGTGCGCTCGAGCTCCTCGCGCAGGGGGATGACCACGTGGCGTGGCTCGAGCGTCCCCGCCGCGGCGCCGGGCAGAAGCGGCGAGAAGAGCAGGAAGTTGTCCGCGGTGATCAGCGTCACCCGCGCGCTCTGCGGCGGGAGCACGCGCTCGAGACGCCGGGCCGCGTAGAAGCCGCCAAACCCGCCGCCGGCTATGACGACGTGCCAGCCCATTGGCGGCAACCCTATTGCGGGGCGGTGGCCGCGGCCCGGGCTGCCGCCAGGGCGGGGCGGCCGCGCGGGTCCATGCGGCGGCGCAGGCGCCAGGGAGCGCCCGAGAACGCGTGGTTCGCAACGGTCGCGAAGCCGCTCTCGTCCGTGCGGAGGGCGAGCAGCAGGTGGGCGATCCGGTCGGACGGGGGAAGCTCCTTGTCGGCGGCGGTCACGCAGAAGCAGTGCACGCGGCGGCCGCCCGGCGTCACGAGCACGGCCCCCGCCTCGCCCACGAGCCAGACGCCGAGTCGTGCGCGCTCGAGCGCGAGGCCGGTCCGCCGCTGGAGCTCGCGCTCGTCGTGGCCGAGCAGGTCGCCCAGGAACCCCTGCGCCACGGACTCGCCTACCGGGACCGCTCGCCGCTTCGGCCTGACCGTGTTCGCGCCCCGGACGGCGTAGAGCTCGGGGATGATCCACGCGTGGGCCAGCGAGGCGAGTGCCACCGGCGCGGACAGCGGCTGAATCAGCATCAGCACGATCGCGACCGCGATGAAGGGGACCACGTGCGCGGCGGTCGTGAGGGTCCAGAGTCGCCCGCGGGTGCGCAGGCTCGCCTCGCTCGCGCGCCTGCGCCACGGGACGGCGGCGAGCTCAGGTAGCGCGGCGGCGGGATGCTCCTCGGCCGTCTGCGGGAAGCCGGCGGCCTCCATCCTCGGGCCTACCCGCCGGCTATCGGACGCCTGAGGATGACCGTGGCGGCGTCCACCGGCAGCTCGCGCACCTGGGTCGCATGGCCCGGTCCGTCGCTCACCACGCCGATGTAGCCGTCGTCGAGCTGGCGGCGGAACGTCTCGACGGCCGCCGTGTACGCGGCCTCGTCCCCTGCCGTCCACTCGGCGAGCGTCGAGTGACCTGTGTTGTCCATGCGGATCAGTCGCGACATCCGGCCTGGCCTCCTGAGAGCGGGTGGTCTGGCGATGATACGCGCCGCCGGGACGCGGCCGATCAGCTGCGCGGCTTGGTGCGTCGAATCGTCAGTGTCCGCCGTCCGGCTCGGGGCGCCACGTCACGAATCGAGGCAACAGCGCGAAGGTCATGCCGGCGGGAAGCGTTGGCGATGTGGGGGGTGATCAGGCTCGCGTTCATGCTGTCCTCTTCTCCGTGGTGCTCCTTGGGTGGTGAGGAGATTCCCAGGAAGGGCCGCCTGGTCCTAGGGGGCCTGCAGGTGTCCTGGGGTACGGGTTTCCACACCCCCTTTCAGCAGGCCGTGGAGCTCCCGAACGGTGGGCTCCGGCTCCTCGACCACGTCGCGCCACGTGTAGCGTCGATGCTCGTCGCCGCGGGCGCGGGCTGCACGCCGCCGGGCATGGTCCTGCTCCCATGCGTGGCGGGTGTTGTGGAACCGGTAGCTGTCGAGCTCGACCGTGAGCCCGTGCTCTGGCCAGTGGCAGTCGACGCGGTGGGACCCCACCCGCCGGTTCGTCCGCGGGAGTGGGAGGTCGTGCTTGCGGAGAAGGGCGACGAAGGCGGACTCCAGGCGGCTCAGGGCGACCGGGACCTTCAGGGCCATCACGAGCCTCAGCTTTGCGGCGCCCTTGGCTTTCGGCCTGCGGGCGAGCACCGCCGCCACCTGGCGGGGCGTGGTGCGGTGCTTGATGCCCGCCTTGTGGGCGGCAAGCGCGAGGTCCTCCAGGGTCATCTCCGCGGCCAGGTCGACCAGGACATACGGCGGGTTCGCCACAGGTATCCGGCGGAAGACCCGGCGATCCCGGTGGTCGATGCGTCTACGGCGGCACTGAAGGGAGGGAATCCTTCGCTCGGTCGGAGCGGCGACATCGGGCGGTGGCGCCTTCCCGGTCGTGAGCCCGAGCAGGTGCGCCGCGGCGCGTCCGACGAGCATCGCTCCGTGACCGCATGCGAGCACGGCGGCCATGTAGCGCGCCAGCGTGCTCGGCGCCGCGTGACCAACCCGATAGACGCCCCGGTACTGAGGGATCAGCAGGCCGCGGGCGACCCGGTCGTGGATCTGATGACGGGTGAGGCCCACCGCGAGAAGCTGCACGCGCGTCACGTTCCCGTGCTGCCGACCCGCGAGCGCCGCGATCCGCGGCTCAACGTTCCTGACTTTGTCCGCCATATCCGGACAAAGTCAGGAATGCTCGGAAGTTCGCCCCCCGACGGCCGCCCGCGGCGCCCGCCGCTACAGCCGCTCGCGGATCAGCCGCTGGACCTCGCCGCCATCCGCTCGGCCCTTCGTCTCGCGCATCACGGCGCCGACGATCGCTCCGATCGCCTTCTCGTTCCCGGCTCGGACCTTCTCGACGGCGTCGGCGTTCTCCTCGAAGGCGCGGTCCACGATGCCCGCGAGCTCGTCGTCGGCCGCCATCTCCAGCGACCGGTCCGAGACGATCGCCTCGGGATCGCCGCCCTCGGCCGCCAGCACGTCCAGGACCTCCTTCGCGGCCGACGAGGAGATCCGCTTCTCCCCCACCATCCCGACCAGCCTTGCCAGCGCGGCCGGCTCCACGGGAGAGGTCGCGGGATCGTCGCTGTCGCCGAGCCGTGCGAGGAGGTCGTTCGTGACCCAGCTGGCGAGAGCGCGCGGGTCCACGCCGCCGTCGGCGGCCAGCGCCGCCTCGTAGTAGTCGCCGAGCTCCCCGCGGAACGCGAGCAGCTTGGCCGCGTCGGCCGGCAGTCCCAGGTCCGACTCGAAGCGCTCCGCCCGCTCGGCCGGCAGCTCCGGCCGCGCCGCGCGCGCGCGCTCGAGCATCTCATCGGTGGGCGCGATCGGGACGAGGTCGGGCTCGGGGAAGTACCGGTAGTCGTGCGCGTACTCCTTCGAGCGGAGCGGGGTGAGCGTCCCCGTGGTCACGTCGTAGTGGAGCGTCTCCTGCTCCACCTCTCCCCCGTCCCGCAGGATCGCCTCCTGCCGCGCGATCTCGGCGTCGATCCCGCGCCGCAGGAAGTTGAAGGAGTTCATGTTCTTCAACTCGGTCTTGGTGCCGA
>JAXDHW010000297.1:0-2954 GCA_034664365.1 Thermoleophilaceae bacterium | reverse complement strand
AGCCGAGGATCGACACCGTCTCGGTGTCCTGAGCGCCACGCGTCTGGATGAACACGGTGTCGAAGATCCGGAACGCGTCGAGCGTCCGGAACAGCACCGCCACCAGGATCGCCGGCCGGATCAGCGGGAGCGTGATGCGGAAGAAGCGCTGGAACGCGTTGGCTCCGTCGACCTTGGCCGCCTCGAGCAGCTCGTCGGGCACGAGCGCCAGCCCGGCGAGGAGCAGCAGCGCCATGAACGGAGTCGTCTTCCAGACCTCGGTGGCGATGATCACCACGAACGAGTCGAAGCGGCTCGAGAACGGATCGGTGTTGGAGCCGAAGAGGTGAACGAAGCCGGTCGAGGTCTGGAACGCGTACTTCCACGCGAACGCGGCGACCACCGTGACGATCCCGTAGGGGATCAGGATCGCCGTGCGCACCGGGCCGCGGCCGAAGATCGCGCGGTGCATCACGAGCGCGATCAGCATGCCGAGCACGAGCTCGACCGCCACCGACGCGACGGTGATGATCACGGTGTTGAGCACGTCCTGCCACCAGGTGGTCGAGCTCAGCACCTCGCCGTAGTTGTTGAGGCCGACCCATCGGCTCTCGCTCGGGAAACGCAGGTCGAACTTGTGGAGCGACAACCAGAGCGCGTAGAGGATCGGGTAGCCGGTGACGGCCAGCATCACGATCACCGCCGGCGCGCACAGGAGGTACGCCGTCTTCCGCTCGGCGCGCGCGCGGTCGCTCAGCTTGCGCTTCTTCGGCGCCGGCTGGGCGGCCGCGGGGGCTGGGAGGGCCGCGCTCTCCATCAGAAGATCTCGCCCTTCTTGGCGTGGTCGAGCTTCTCCTTCATGTCCTTGATCGTCGACGGCGGGTCGATGCTCCGCTCGGGGTGGAGCGAGCGCTGGATCGCCTGCGAGATGTCGCTGTAGAACGGCGTGACGGGCCGGGCCACGCCGTTGGCCAGCTCAGCCTTGAGGATGTCCGTGAACGGGAACGCCTTCTTCAGCTGCGGGTCGTCGAACAGCGAGGCGGTGGTCGGCAGGAGGCCGCCCTTGACGGAGGCGGGGATCTGGTTGGCCGGCTGGCGCAGGCAGAGCGCCGCCTGGAAGGCGAGCGGTATGTGCTTGCCGTACGAGCCCACGCCGAGGTTGATCCCACCCAGCGTCACCCGGCTCGGGCGGTTCGGGTAGACCGCGGGCCAGCGCGCGAAGCCGATGCTGTCGCGGAACTGCGTGGCCTTCTTCTTGGCTGCGGCGTCGGGCGCCTTCGCGACGGCGTCGTTGGCGCTCGCCCAGGCGAACGTGTAGTTGACCTCGAAGCTCGAGCCACCGGACTCGAAGCCGAGCCGAGCCTCGTCCTCCTTGTTGTTCTCGAGTGCGGGATCGGCCGCCGGCGAGCTGGCGAGCGTCTTGATGATCGACGCGGCCTTGACCGCGGGCGGACCGAGGGTCACGGTGTTGCCATCGGGCGCGAGGATCGTCCCGCCCGCCGAGTTGACCAGTGAGTTGAACCACACGACGAGGCCCTCGTAGCGCGCGCCCTGCACCTGGATCTTGCCCTCCGCGCCGATGCGCTTCGCCGCCGCGATCATCTCGTCCCACGTCTTGGGCGGAGTCTTCACGCGGTCCTTGCGGTAGAAGAGGATCTGCGCGTTCGACGTGAACGGCGCGACCCACAGCTTGCCCTTGTAGCGCGCGGTGTTGAGCGGGCCCGGGAGGTCCCCGGCCGTGGCCTTGCTGGCGAGCGAACCGGTCCACGGCTTGATCCAGCCCGCCTGCGCGAACTCCGCCGTCCAGTTCACGTCCATGCCGACGATGTCCACGGCCGAGTCCTTGGCCGCGAGCCGCCGGACGATCAGCTCGCGCTGCTGGTCGGCGTCGGTCGGTAGCGCCTGGACCGCGATCTTGTAGCGGCCGTTCGACTCCTTCGTGCACCTGTCGGCGGCGGCCGTGAACGAACCGGACGGCTCGTTGAAGACGTACCAGTTGAGCGTCGCCGGACCCTTCGATCCGGACGAGCCGCAGCCGGCTAGAACCGTGGTGCAGAGAACCGCGCCGAGCGCAAACCCGCTGCACCTCCCTCCCCTCATGTCAAAGCATCTACCCGAACGGGGCGCGAATCAGTCGGCCCGGGCGATCAGACCTCCGTGCGGGGGAAGTGTTCCCTGGCGGCTCGCGGCGGTGGCGAGCAGCACGTCCCCATGCGGCGGCGCGGGTCGCTCGCCGCTCGCGAGGTTGATCGCGATCACGTGCTCGCCGCGGCGGTAGGCGAGCACGTCGCCGGCCGCGTCGAGCGGCTCGAAGCCGGATCCGAGCCGGGGACGGAGCGCGATCAGCTCGCGGTACAGGTGGAGCAGCGAGCCCGGGTCCTCGCGCTGCGCGGCGACGTTGCGCTTGGCGGCGTCCACCGCCGGCAGCCACGGGTCGCCGTCGCTGAACCCGCCGTTCGGTCTGGCGTCCCACTGCATCGGATGGCGCGCGCCGTCGCGGCCTGCGCGATCGTACGGCGGGTCGGCGCCCGGCCCGTCCTCCAGTCCGATCTCCTCGCCCTGGTACACGAACGCGGCGCCGGGGAGGGTGAGCAGCAGGAGCGCCGCGGCGCGCGCGTTCTCGGGACCGAAGCGCGTGGCCAGCCGCGGGAAGTCGTGGTTGGAAAGCGCCCACGCCGAGGCCACGCGCGCGTCGCGTTCGAGCGCCGCGCCGGCGGCCGCCGCCGCACGCAGCGCGTCGCGCTCCCACGGCGCGTGGAAGAGCTCGAAGTTGAACGCCACGTCGAGCGAGTCGAGGTACGGCGGGATCTGGGACGCGGGCAGATACACCTCCCCCACCAGCAGCGCGTCACCCGCCTCCGCGCGCAGCTCGGCGAGCGGCCTGCGGATGTCGGGGCTGTTCACGGAGTGCACGTGGTCGAGCCGCCCGTACTCCTCGAGGAGCGGCAGCGCGAACGGGGTGCTCGCGGGCGGGT
>JAXDHW010000296.1:0-5481 GCA_034664365.1 Thermoleophilaceae bacterium | reverse complement strand
GCCTGGCGCCCGCGCTTGGCGTGCCCGGGCGGCCGCGCCGTGGTGGCGTTCGAGACCGAGCGCGACGGCCCATCGCAGGTCTACGTGGCGTCGGCGCCGCTCCGGCGCCTGCGCTGACCCGACTGCTAGCCTGCGCTCGAGTTCGCCTTGATGGTCGACGACGAACCTCCTCGAAGTAGCGGGGCCTCCGGGATGAGCGCGCAGTGATCGCGCTCCTCCTGCTGGGCGTCCCCGCTCTGATCCTCATGAACGCGTTCTTCGTGGCCGCGGAGTACGCGCTCGTGCGATCGCGGCTCGACCGCATCGAGGCGCTCGAGAGCGAGGGCGCGTCCGGGGCCACGCTCGTCCGCGGTCAGATCGACAGGATCGACGAGTACATCGCCGCCTGCCAGGTCGGCATCACGTTCGCCTCGATCGGGATCGGCGCCGTCGGCGAGCCGGTCCTCGCCCATTACCTGAAGGGCCCGCTCGGCGGCCCGCTCGGCCACGCGGCGTCCGTGGCGATCGCCGGCGTCATCGCCTACGTGGTGCTCACGAGCGCGCACATCACGCTCGGCGAGCTCGTGCCGAAGGTCTACACCGTCGCCCATGCGGAGGGCGTGGCCCGGCGCATCGCGCGGCCACTCCAGTTCTTCACCACGCTGTTCAAGCCGGTCAGCATCGTCCTGACCCACCTTGCGGGTTTGATCCTGCGGCCGCTGGGCGTGCGGTCGGAGGACCTGGGGGAGGAGGAGACGACCTCCGAGGACCTCAAGTTCCTGATCGCCCGCAGCGCCACGGGCGGCACGCTCGACCCCGGCGAGGCGGGGATGCTCTCCGGCGTCTTCCACCTGCACGAGCAGGAGGCACGCCAGGTGATGACCCCGATCCCCGCGGTCGTGACCGTCGACGTGTCCGAGAACGTCAAGACGGCGCTGGAGCGCTGCGTCGAGTCCGGCCATACGCGGTTGCTGGTGACCGAGGACGAGAACACCGACCGCGTCCGCGGCATCGCACACAACAACTCGCTCGCACGGCTGCTCCTGTCCGAGGGCGAGGCCGCGTCGATCGAGACCGTCATCAAGGACGCGCTGATCGTGCCCGAGACCAAGCCGCTCGACGACCTCCTGGCCGACCTCCAGCGGCAGCGGGCGTCGATGGCGGTCGTGGTCGACGAGTACGGCCGCACCGTCGGCATCATCACGATCGAGGACATCATCGAGGAGATCGTCGGCGAGATCTTCGACGAGTCGGACCCGGCCGGCGGCGGCGTGCGTCAGCTGCCGAACGGCGACTGGTACGTGCGCGGCCACGTGCCGATCACGGACCTCGTCGACTACGGGATCGAGCTGCCGGCCGACTCGGACGCGTACAACTCGGTCGGAGGATTCGTCTTCAGCCAGCTCGGGCGGCTCCCGAAGCGCGGCGACATGGTGCGCGCGAACGGCTACTCGCTGCGCGTGGAGTCCGTGCGCGAGAACCGGATCGAGGCGGTCCGGATCCGCGATCACGAGCCGGAACGGCGCGAGCCCGCCCAGCAGCCGGAGTCGAGCGAGACGGCGTAGCGCTCCGGCGCGGAAGCCGTCCGGGGGCGGCTTTAGGTTGGACCGGCAAGAGCCCCTCTTCCCAGGAGGTCTTGCAGATGTGGTCCGTACGCCTCACCGATTCCCAGCGTGACGCGCTCCGCCTCCTCCTCGATGCACAGGGAGAGCTCGGGCCGTCGCTCACCGGTGCGCGCGAGTCGTTGGACCTCGCACGCTGGGACGACCTGCCCGAGGCGACGCTGCCGTGGGACCGTGTGTCGGAGCTCGCGGCGGCGCAGGGCTGCGGCGAGGCCGACGTGGTGTGGGACCTCGCCACCGGCATGCCCTCGCGCACGCTGGCGCTCGTGAAGCGCGCGCACGCCGCCTAGTACTCGTAGAAGCCGCGGCCGGTCTTCCGTCCCAGCGCGCCGGCCTCGATCAGCTCCTCGATCCGGCGCGGCACCTCGGCGCCGATCTCGCGGCCGATCGCGGCCGAGACGTCGAGGCCGACGAAGTCGAGCAGCTGGAGGGGGCCCATCGGGTGGCCGGCCCCGAGCTTCATGCAGTGATCGACCGCCTCGGGTGAGACCCCGTACTCGTCGACCAGCCGGACCGCCGCGAACAGGAGCGGGAAGAGCAGGCGGTTGACCACGAAGCCGGGCACGTCCGGCACCTCCACGGCGGTTTTGCCGAGCGAGTCGCAGAGCGCGAGCGCGCGCTCGCGGGTGGCGTCCGTCGCCTGGTCGGGGAACGCGAGCTCGACGAGGTCCATCCGCTCGACCGGGTTGAACACGTGCAGGCCCACGAAGCGGTCGGGGCGCCCGCTGGCGCCGCCGAGGGCTCCGATCGGTAGCGACGAGGTGGTCGAGCCGATCAGCGCGTCGTCCGCGGCGAGCCCGCCGATCGTCCCCAGGAGCTCCGCCTTCACGTCGAGGTCCTCGACCACCGACTCGACCACGAACGAGCACTCCCGGAGGTCGCCGAGGTCGGTCGTGACGCGTGCGCCGTCGCCGATCTCCTGCCGCGCGCGGTCGGCCGATGCGTCGCTCCGCGCCCACACGACGACGTCGCCGCGCCCGGCCGCGAGACGGGCCAGTCCGGCCGCCACGGCGCCGGTGCCGGCGATGCCAAGGCGCTCAGTGAGGCTTGGTTGACTCACCAGTCAATTCAGTACAGTAACCGGAAGAAGTCGCTTTCTAACGAGCTTTCCAGGGGGCTGAACCAGATGCAGAACGGGCACGGCCGTGAGGTGGTCATCGTCGAGGCTGTTCGTACGCCGATCGGGCGCGGACATCCGGAGAAGGGTTACTACAAGGACACCCACCCCAACGAGCTCCTCGCGAAGACCTACACCGAGGTCATCGAGCGGGCCGGTATTCCCGCCGAGGAGGTCGAGGACGTCGTCACCGGGTGCGTCCAGCAGTACGGCGAGCAGATGTTCAACGTCGGCCGCAACGCCTGGCTCCAGGCCGGCCTCCCGGTCGAGACCCCCGCGACGACCGTCGACCGGCAGTGCGGCTCGGCGCAGCAGGCCGTGAACTTCGGGGCGGCGCTCGTCGCCTCGGGCGTCCACGACGCCGTCATCGGCTCGGGTGTCGAGCACATGGGTCACATCCCGATGGGCGTCGGCTTCAAGTGGGTCGACGAGGTCGGAAGCCCCTGGCCCGAGGAGCTGATGGCGAAGTACAACCTCGTTCCGCAGGGCATCTCGGCCGAGATGATCGCCGACAAGTGGGAGATCCCGCGGTCGGAGCTCGACGAGATCGGCCTGCGCTCCCACCAGAAGGCCGCCCAGGCGACCGAGGAGGGCCGCTTCGAGCGCGAGATCGCCCCGTTCCAGGTCAACGGCGACACGTACGTGACCGACCAGGGCATCCGCCCCGACTCGAGCCTCGAGAAGCTGTCCGAGCTCAAGCCGGCCTTCAAGGAGGACGGCAAGGTCACGGCCGGCAACTCGTCGCAGATCTCGGACGGCGCGGCGGCGGTGCTACTGATGGCGCGCGAGAAGGCCGACGCCCTCGGGCTCAAGCCGCGCGCGCGGATCGTGGACCAGACCACCGTCGGCGTCGACCCGGTGATCATGCTCACGGGCCCGATCCCGGCCACTCGGAAGCTGCTCGAGCGGAACGGGATGAAGATGGACGACATCGACCTGATCGAGATCAACGAGGCGTTCGCCTCGGTCGTGGCCGCCTGGCGCCGCGAGCTCGAGCCGGACATGGACCGCGTGAACGTGAACGGCGGCGCGATCGCCCTCGGACACCCGCTCGGATCGACCGGCGCTCGCCTGATCACCACGTTGCTGCACGAGCTGGAGCGCTCCGACAAGGAGACCGGTCTGGTCACGATGTGCTGCGGCGGCGGGCTCGGCACCGGCACGCTGATCCAGCGGATCTAGCTGCAAACAGCCGTTCGGACCGGGGCCACCTCGGGTAAGGGGCTGTATGGCCGTGCGTACCCCTGACCGGCTCCTGGCTGGGCGCTACCGCACGATCCGACGACTCGGATCGGGCGGAATGGCCACGGTCTGGCTCGCCCAGGACGAGCGCCTCGGGCGCCCCGTGGCCGTGAAGCGGCTCCACGCGGACGTCTCCGACGAGGATCTCGTCCGGCGCTTCCAGCGCGAGGCGCGGCTGGGCGCGTCCCTCAACCACCCGAACGTGGTGGCGGTCTACGACATCGCCCTCGACGACGAGGGCGTGCTGATCGTCATGGAGCACGTGGACGGGAGGACCCTGCGCGACGAGGTCTCTGACGGCCCGGTCCCCCCGGAGCGCGCGCTGGGGATCCTGCGCGGCGTGGCCGCCGCCCTCGACCACGCCCACGACCTGGGGGTGCTCCACCGCGACGTGAAGCCGGCCAACGTGCTCCTCCGCAACGACGGGACCGCGAAGCTCGCGGACCTCGGGATCGCCACGGCGGCCGAGCAGTCGCGCATCACCCGCAGCGGATCCGTGCTCGGCACTGCCGCGTACATGGCACCGGAGCGGCTCGAGGGCCGCCCGGGCGACCGCGCCGCCGACGTCTACGCGCTGGCCGCGGTCGCGTTCGAGCTGCTGAGCGGCCGCAAGGCCGTGGAGGGCACGACGCCGCTGGAGGTCGCGCACCGCGTGGTCCACGGGCCGCCGCCGGACCTCGTGGAGGCGTTGCCGCAGGCGCCGCGCGCCGCCGCCGACGTGCTGCGACGCGGGCTGGCGCGCGATCCGGCGGAGCGGCCCGCCACGGCGGGCGCGCTCGTGGCGGACCTGGCCGGCGCCTATGCCGCGGCGCCCCCTGCTGCCGCCCACGCCGCGGCTCCCCCGACCGCCCCCACGGCGCCAATGAAGGGGGGTCCGAGCGACGCCGTCCTGCCCAGGGGTCGCATAGCGACCTCAAACCAGGACGGGGACCCGGACCGACGCCGCAAGCTCCTCGTAATTGCCGCTGTCTGCGCCCTGCTCGTCGCGGCGCTGGTGATCGCCCTCGCGAGCGGCGGCGACGACTCAGGGAAGCCGCGGGCCCACAAACCGGCGCCCGCCAGGAAGCACACGAAGTCCAAGCCCGCCGCGCCGGCGACCTCGC
Organism: Thermoleophilaceae bacterium; assembly: GCA_034664365.1. Classification (GTDB taxonomy): domain Bacteria; phylum Actinomycetota; class Thermoleophilia; order Solirubrobacterales; family Thermoleophilaceae; genus AC-37. The sequence goes on along the minus strand of JAXDHW010000296.1, from coordinate 418 downwards.
AGCCCGCCGCGACGCCCGCGGCCTCTCCTGCCGCCACGGTCAACGACTTCTATCAGCGCGCCGCGCGCCACGACTACCAGGGCGCCTGGTCGCTCGCCACATCGCGGGCGCAGCGGCAGCTCGGCGGGTTCGACTCGTTCTCCGGGAGCCAGTCCACGCTCAGGTCGATCTCGTTCCCGGTCCTCCGCACCGTCAGCCAGGCGTCCGACTCGGCGACCGTGCAGCTCCAGTCGAACGCGGTCCACGTCGACCGGACCGACCACGTCTGCGGCACGGTCGGCCTCGTACGCTCGGGATCGCGCTGGCTGCTCGACTCGTTCCAGCTCGACACCTGTCCCACCTCGTCCGCACCGGCAGCCGGGAGCGCGCAGCCGGGCAAGCACAGGGGCAAGAAGCCCAAGGCGCCCAAGCCGAGCAA
>JAXDHW010000204.1:0-4661 GCA_034664365.1 Thermoleophilaceae bacterium | reverse complement strand
AACACGCTCGAGGACTCCGTCGATCAGTACGACTCGATGCTGAAGGAGAAGGCGGTGGCCGACCGCAACCCGTACGACCCGCGCTTCAAGAACGTCTTCCCGTCGTCCGAGCTGGCGTCGTTCAAGCGCCAGTGGCCGATCCAGCCGACCTTCACGTACGGCGGGATCAACCACGGGCGAATCGAGAAGTGAGCCTCGGCGACCACGAGGTCTTCCGCCTGGACGCGCTCCAGGCCGAGTACGACGTCGCGCGCCTGCCGTACTCGCTGAAGGTCCTGCTCGAGAACGCGCTCCGCGCCGGCGACGACGCGAGCGTCGAGGCGATCGCCACGTGGGCGGCCGGGGACGAGCCGAGCAGGGAGATCGCGTACCGCCCGGCGCGCGTCCTGATGCAGGACTTCACCGGCGTGCCGGCGATCGTCGACCTGGCGGCGATGCGCGACGCCGCCACCGACCCGTCGAAGATCGAGCCGCTGGTGCCCGCCGAGCTCGTGATCGACCACTCGATCCAGGTCGACGAGTTCGCCACGCGACTCGCCTTCCGGCACAACGCCGAGCTGGAGTTCGAGCGCAACCACGAGCGTTACGCCTTCCTGCGCTGGGGACAGCAGGCGTTCGACGACCTCGCCGTGGTGCCGCCCAACACGGGTATCTGCCACCAGGTCAACCTCGAGTACCTCGCCCGCGTCGTGCAGGTGAAGGACGGGCAGGCGTTCCCCGACACCCTGGTCGGCACCGACTCGCACACCACGATGATCAACGGGCTCGGCGTCCTCGGCTGGGGCGTGGGCGGCATCGAGGCCGAGGCCGCGATGCTCGGCCAGCCGATCTCGATGCTGCTGCCGCAGGTCGTGGGCTTCCGGCTGACCGGCGCGCTGCCGGAGGGGTCGACCGCCACCGACCTCGTCCTCACCGTCACGCAGATGCTGCGCGCGCGCGGGGTGGTCGGCAAGTTCGTGGAGTTCTTCGGGCCGGGGCTCCCCAATCTGCCGCTCGCAGACCGCGCCACGATCGGCAACATGGCCCCGGAGTACGGGGCCACGTGCGGGATCTTCCCTGTCGACGCGGAGACGATCCGCTACCTCGAGTTCACGGGCCGCGACGGTGAGATCGTCGAGGCGTACATGCGCGAGCAGGGCATGTTCCACGACGAGCAGACCGACGACGCGACGTACTCACACACGCTCGAGCTCGACCTCGGCGACGTGGAGCCGTCGCTCGCAGGGCCGAAGCGACCGCAGGACCGCGTGCCGCTGCGCGAGTCCGCCCAGGCGTTCGAGGAGGCGCTCGGCGAGCAGGGGGTCGAGTACAGGGGCCGGGATGAGGCGGTCGTCGAGAGCTTCCCGGCCAGCGACCCGCCGTCCGCGGTCCCGAACGGCTCGGACGCGCCCCACGTGGGAGCGAGCGGCGCGGCCGTCGCAGAGCGCGACCACGCCGACGGGCTCGACCACGGCTCGGTGGTCATCGCCGCGATCACGAGCTGCACCAACACCTCCAACCCGAGCGTCATGCTCGGCGCGGGTCTGCTCGCCAAGAAGGCGGTGGAGCGCGGACTCGAGACCAAGCCGTGGGTCAAGACGTCGCTCGCGCCCGGCTCGAAGGTCGTGACCGAGTACCTCGAGCGCGCGGGCCTCACCGAGCCGCTCGAGAAGCTCGGGTTCAACCTCGTGGGCTACGGCTGCACGACCTGCATCGGGAACTCGGGCCCGCTGCCGGAGGAGATCTCGCGCGCGATCGAGGAGCGGGACCTGGTCGTCTGCTCGGTCCTGTCCGGGAACCGCAACTTCGAGGGGCGGATCCACCCCGAGGTGAAGATGAACTATCTGGCGTCGCCGCCGCTCGTGGTCGCATACGCGCTCGCCGGGCGGATGGACGAGCCGCTCGACGAGGCGGTCCCGCTGGCCGAGATCTGGCCCTCGCAGGCGGAGATCGCCGAGGCGATGGAGTCGGTGCGGTCGGAGATGTTCACGAGGAGCTACGCGGAGGTCTTCGAGGGCGACGAGGAGTGGAATGCGCTCGAGGTCCCGAGCGGAGACCGCTACGAGTGGGATCCCGAGTCGACCTATGTGAAGCGTCCGCCGTACTTCGAACTGCCGGCGCCGGATCCGGAGATCCGCGGCGCGCGCGTGCTCGCCGTGCTCGGCGACAGCGTCACGACCGACCACATCTCGCCCGCCGGGGCGATCAAGGAGGACTCGCCGGCCGGGCGTTACCTGATCGAGCACGGGTTCTCCAAGCGCGACTTCAACTCGTACGGCTCACGGCGCGGCAATCACGAGGTGATGATGCGCGGCACGTTCGCCAACGTCCGGCTGCGCAACGAGCTCGCGCCCGGCACGGAGGGCGGCGTGACGCTGCACCTGCCGGACGAGGAGGAGATGTCGATCTTCGACGCCGCGATGCGCTACGCCGACGAGGGCGTGCCGCTGTGCGTGCTCGCCGGCAAGGAGTACGGCTCGGGGTCGTCGCGCGACTGGGCCGCGAAGGGCCCGCGGCTGCTCGGGGTCCGGTTCGTGCTGGCCGAGAGCTACGAGCGGATCCACCGGTCCAACCTGGTGGGTATGGGGGTCCTGCCGTTGCAGTTCCCCGCGGGCGAGACGCGCGAGTCGCTCGGGCTGACGGGCCACGAGACCTTCGACGTCGACCCGCTCGAGGACGGCCAGCGGACCGTCCGGGTCAACGACTTCGAGGCGACCGTCAGGATCGACACGCCGAACGAGTGGGAGTACTACCGAGCGGGCGGGATCCTTCCGTACGTGCTCCGGAAGCTGGCTTGAAGCACCACGACCTCTGTTTCGGCTGTGGCCAGGCCAATCTGTTCGGCCTTCAGCTCGAGGGTGGGCGCTTCTTCGTCAAGCAGGATCACCAGGGGCCGGACGGCACGCTCCATCCAGGAATCCTTATGACCGCACTTGTCGAAGGGATCTTGCTCGCGGGCGGGAAGGTCGCTGGGGTGGAGCTGGAGGTGCGGGGCACGGTGCCGGTTGGTGAGTTCGTGGAGGTCGAGGCGTCGCCGGACGGGGCGACCGCGCGGTGGGGCGGAGAGGTGGTGGCCGAGTGCCGAACCTGACCCGGAAGATCCTCGAGGAGCACCTGGTCGATGGCGAGCTCGACGCCGGCACGCCGATCGGCCTGCGCGTCGATCAGACGCTGCTCCAGGACGCCACCGGGACGATGGCCTGCATGCAGTTCGAGCAGCTGGACGTGTCGCGCGTGCAGGTCGATCGCGCCGTCCAGTACGTGGACCACAACGTCATCCAGCTCGACTTCAAGAACCCGGACGACCATCGGATGCTCCAGGCGATGGCGCGCAAGTTCGGCATCGACTACTCGCGGCCCGGCAACGGCATCTGCCACTACGTGCACATCGAGCGCTACGCCAAGCCGGGCGGCATCCTGGTGGGCGCCGACTCGCACACCACGACGAGCGGCGCGCTCGGGATGATCGCGATCGGCTCGGGTGGTCTCGACGTGGCCGTCGCGATGGCCGGCTACCCCTTCGAGATCGCCTGCCCGGAGGTGGTCGAGGTCCACCTGAGCGGGACGCTCGAGCGGCCGTGGGTGCAGGCCAAGGACATCATCCTCGAGCTGCTTCGCCAGCGCGGGGTGAGCGGCGGCAAGAACAAGGTCTTCGAGTTCACTGGCCCCGGCACCGCCGACCTGTCGGTGCCCGAGCGCGGGACGATCGCGAACATGATCGCGGAGCTCGGCGCCACCTCCGCGGTGTTCCCGCCCGACGAGCGCACGCGCGAGTGGCTGCGCCGGCAGGAGCGGGAGGACGACTTCGTGGACGTCGGCCCCGACGACGGCGCCGAGTACGACGACCGGGTCGAGATCGACCTCGACGAGCTCGGCCCGCTGGTCGCCAAGCCGCAGAGCCCGGGCAACGTGGTGCCCGTCGAGGAGGTGGCGGGCACGAGCCTCGCGCAGGTCTGCATCGGCTCGTCGGTGAACTCCGGCTACGCCGACCTGGCGCTGCCGGCGGCGGTGCTCGACGGCAACATCGTCCACCCCTCGCTCGCGGCCACGGCCACGCCCGGGTCGCGGCAGATCCTCACGGCGATCGCCGAGTCAGGGGTGTACCGCCAGCTCGTCGAGGGCGGCGTTCGCATGCTGGAGCCCGTGTGCGGGCCGTGCGTGGGGATGGGACAGGCGCCGCCCTCGGACGCCAACTCGCTGCGCACGATGAACCGCAACTTCCCGGGCCGCAGCGGCACGCCCGAGGACTCCGTCTTCCTCTGCTCGCCGGCGGTGGCCGCGGTGTCGATGGTCGCGGGCGAGATCGCGGATCCGCGCGAGCACGGGGACCCGCCGGAGCTGCTCCCCGAGCCGGAGCTCAAGCCCTACGTCGACGACGTCCACATCTTCAAGCCCGCCGACGAGGACGAGGCGGAGCGAATCGAGATTCCCCGCGGCCCGAACATCAAGACGCCGCCGGAGCACGAGCCGCTGCCGGAGTCGCTCGAGGCGAAGGTGGCGACCGTCCAGCCGGACGACATCTCGACCGGCGACCTCGCACCCGACGGCGTCGAGGTGATGTCGTACCGGTCGAACATCCCGGCGATCGCCGAGTTCACGTTCCGCCATCGCGACCCCGAGTTCCGCAAGCGGTTGCACGAGTGGGGGAGCGGCTTCATCGTCGGCGGCGACAACTACGGCCA
>JAXDHW010000274.1:0-2791 GCA_034664365.1 Thermoleophilaceae bacterium | reverse complement strand
CTCCACGCCGACGCACCCACCGTCACGGGACGCAGCATCGGCGAGGAGGCGGCCGACGCCAAGGAGACGCCCGGCCAGGAGGTGGTGCGCCCCCTGGACGACCCCATCAAGCCCACCGGCGGCCTCGCGATCCTCCGCGGCAACCTCGCGCCCGAGGGCTGCGTCGTCAAGCTGTCCGAGAAGGGCCGGCTCAAGCAGGAGGGCCCGGCGCGCGTCTTCGAGTGCGAGGAGGACGCGTTCGCGGCGGTGGAGCAGAAGGCGATCCAGCCCGGCGACGTCATGGTCATTCGCAACGAGGGCCCCTCGGGCGGACCGGGCATGAGGGAGATGCTCGGCGTGACGGCGGCGCTGGTGGGGGAGGGGCTCGGCGAGTCGGTCGCGCTGCTCACCGACGGGCGCTTCTCGGGCGCCACCCATGGCCTGATGGCGGGGCACGTCGCGCCGGAGGCACCGCGCGGCGGGCCGATCGCGGCCGTCCGGGACGGCGACCGCATCACCTTCGACGTGGAGGCCCGGCGGCTCGACGTGGACCTCTCCGAGGACGAGATCGCGAAGCGCGTGGCGGCCTACGAGCCGCCGTCGGCGAGCCTCAACGGCGGCGTCCTCGGCAAGTACGCGCGGCACGTGGGCTCCGCGTCCGAAGGCGCCGTCACGACTTAACACACGACTCCCCGGAACCGCGCGACAATCGAGCCGTGCGCCCGCGCGCCGCGCTTGGGATCTCGCTGGCCGTCGCCACGGCGGTGCTCGCCCTGCCCGCCGGTGGCGCGCCCGCGAAGGAGTTCACCCCCAACTGCCACGTTGCCACCGCGCTCGGGCAACGCCCGCACGAGCTCGCCTTCAGGGTGCGCTGCAACTTCGAGATGGAAACCGTTTCGGTCGATCCCGAGGACCCGGCGCTCGTTCGCGCCGTGCGCAAGCACCCGCGCCTGACCCACCCGGACCCCGAGGACCACTTCCGCTGCTGGCGCAGGCACAACACGGCCCGCTGCGCCGGAAAGGCCGGCGACGGCGTGACGCTGGCCGGCGCGCTCCGCATGCACGGCGTGCGTTGCGCGACCTCTACGGGGTTCTACATCCAGGGCGGCGTCGACTGCGACCCGCCGGCCGAGGCCTGCATCGCGATCGGCTACTTCGCCGAGAAGCGCGACCCGCGCCCGTCAGGCTGCGGCTAGGTCAGCCGACCGGCTCGGCCGTCGCCTCACCCACGTCGCCTGTCTGCTGGCCGCGCGGCTCGCGCGCGAACTCCAGGAGGAGGTCGTTGAACGTCCGCGGTCGCTCGACCATCGCGATGTGTCCCGTCTCGTCCAACACGACCTTGCGCGCGCTCGGGATGAGGCGCTCGTACTCGGCGGCGTCGGCCACCGGCACGAGCATGTCGTTTCGCCCCCACACCACGAGGGTCGGCACGCGGATGTCGCCGAGCCGGTCGCGGAAGTCGTAGTCGAGGATCGCCTCGAGGGCGGGTTTGAACGCCCTGCGCCCGGCGCCCTCCGAGATCTCCCAGAGGATCTCGGCCGAGATCCTGCTCGGGTGGCGCACCAGCATCGAGAAGATCATGTGCCGCAGCCGCGGGCGCAGGATCGCCATCCGCCGCTCCGCCGCGCCGCGCGCGCCGGCCATCATCGCGATGCGGCCCCAGACCATCACGGGCTCGCGGCGCAGGCTGTTGGTGGTGATGCCGGCCGCGGACACCAGCACGAGGCGCTCCACGCGCTCCGGCAGCTGAATCGCGGTCTCCGCCGTCACGAACCCGCCCATCGAGTTGCCGACGAGGACCACCTCACCGAGCCCGAGCTCCTCGCAGAGCGCGTCGACGGCGCGCCCGTAGCCGGACATCGTGATCCGGTCGACCGGGTCCTCCGATTGGCCGAACCCGGGCAGGTCGAGCGCCACGACCCGCCGCTCGCCGGCGAGGCGTGGGATGTTCTCGAGCCAGTTCTGCCAGTTGCCGGACAGCCCGTGGACCAGCACGATCGGCGGACCGTCGCCCGACCCCATGTCCACGTAGTGCACGCGGCGCCCCGCGACCGTGGCCTCGCGGCTGTGCTCGCCCCAGTCGATCTCCCGCCAGTCGGGCGTGTCGCTCACGCCGTAGTCGTCACCCGCCCGGCCCGCCGCCCACGGCGCAGCGGGACGCGCCTTCGAGGGGATGATCGTCGCCATCAGGGCCTACGGTACCCGGCGATGGCGCGGATCGCACTCGACATCGACTCCACGCTCCACCACTACTGGGACCTGCTCGACTCGGTCGCTCGCCGGCTCTACGGCGTCGAGCTGCCGTACGACGACCAGCACGATTGGGGCATCACCCGGCTCGAGCACGACCAGCTCGTGGCGGCCGTCAAGGAGACGCACAGCGACGAGAACATCGAGTCGGCCGAGCCGTATCCCGGCGCGGTCGAGACGGTGGCCGATTGGCATCGCCGCGGCCACTGGATCCACGTGACGAGCCACCGCGCCGGACCGACCCGCGCCGCCACGGTGCGCTGGCTCGAGCGGATCGGGATGCCCTACGACGATCTCCACTGCTCGTACGACAAGGTCACCCGCTGCGTGGAGCTCGGGATCGACTTGCTCGTGGACGACAGCCCGGTGAACCTCGAGGGCGCGCTCGAGCAGGGCATCGTCGCCGCCACGATCGTGCATCCCTGGAACGCGGCGCTCGTCGAGGCGGGTCGCGTGACCGGCGCGCGCGACTGGTTCGAGCTGCGCGACAGGCTCGAACCAATGCTCGAGGACTAGAACCCGCCCGTCCCTGGCACAATCGAGGCATGCCCGAGTCGGGACG
>JAXDHW010000259.1:0-3071 GCA_034664365.1 Thermoleophilaceae bacterium | reverse complement strand
AGTTGCTCCTGGTCTCCGGGTCCCGCGACGGCCAGCGTCGCCTCGGCCGGCAGGTGCACGAGCGCCTCGATCGCGAGGTCGATCCCCTTGCGCTCGTCGATCCGGCCGAGGTAGAGGAGTCGCCAGGCCCACGGCCGCGCGGGCGCGTCGCGAAAGAGTGAGGGGTCGATGCCGCGGTGCACCACCCGTGCGTCGCGCGGCTCGATGCCGGCATCCCGGGCCGCGTCGAGGAGCGTCCGACTCAGGAAGACCCACGAGTCGACCAACCCGCCCGGGTCCGCCAGCGTCGGCATGCCGGTCGCGCGCCGTACGACCCGCGCGGCTCGCGGGCGCCGCGCCGACGCGCGCGCCCCGGCGTCGACGGTCGGCGCATAGAGGAGCCAGTCGTCGCATACGACGGCGGCCGACGGCACACCGGCGTCGCGGACGCGCTGCATCAGGGAAAGCGGCATCCCTCCCATCGACCACCAGCTCACGACGTCGGGGGCGGTGTCGGCGAGCGCCGCTCGGAGCACGCGATGCGCGCGGCGCTCGATCGAGACGCGTTCGCGCAGGCCGAGCCGGGGGAACGCGTGATCGCGCCAGTACCACGGCAGCGCGCGCACGACCGGCACCGGCGCCTCGAGCCCCGCTTCCGGGTCGGGCAGGCGGAAGTCGGTGGCGAGCACCGTCACCTCGTGGCCCTGGGAGTGCAGGTGCTCGACGGCCGCCAGCCAGATCAACTCGTAGCCGCCGAAGTGGTGTGGGGGGAACAGGCTGCCTATGGAGAGAACGCGCAGCCGTGACTCCTCAGGCGCCGGTCCGGGCAGGGCCGCCGCGCCGCGCGGCGCGCACGAGGCGCCGCGCCCGGTTGGCCGGCGTCGCGCCGTCGAGCCTCACGGTCGGCCACGGCGTATGGCGGCGGTGCTCGAAGTACAGCTCGCGCATCGGGCGCTCGCACATGTAGTGCCACGGCTTGTTCGGACCGGGGCCCTCGAAGTGCCGCACCGCGGGACGCCGGCGCGCCTCCTCGACCACGTCGGCGCCGAAGATCTCCGCGCTCCAGGGGAACACGAAGAAGCTGTTCATGCAGTTCCAGCGCGGATGGAGCTCCACGCGGCTCTCCCAGAGGACGGCGTTGAGCACGTCCTGGTCGACCCACGGCAGGTCGGGGTGGGTGACCCCGTACTCGCGGAGCGTTGCCGAGCTGGCATCGCGCCGCATGGCCGCCAGGTTCATCACCAGCACCCCGTCGTTGAAGTACGCGTTCGCGGGCAGCCCGAGCCGACCGGGGTGGTGGGCGTGGTCCGCCTGGAAGACGTTGGTGACGGCCGCCAGGTGCCGGTCGCCCAGCTCCGTCGCCCACAGGGGTGCCAGCGAGTCGGTGACCACGGCGTCGGAGTCGAGGTGGATCACGCGGTCGAGCTGCGGCAGCAGATCGGGCATGAACAGGCGGTACCACATCACCCGCGTGCCGTCGGCCTCGGTGAGGCCCTCCACGAGCTCGTCGGGCACCTCGACGAAGGCGATCCCTCCGCCGCGATCCTCGACCATCGCGCCCAGCGGGTCCGCAAGCTCGTCCGGGAGTCCGGGAGGGTGGAGGCAGTGAACCGCCACCCGCTCGTCCCCCGCCCGCGCGAGCAGCGAGTGAAGCGCCACGGCGGCGTGTGGAACCGAGGTCGGCTGGACCGAGCAGGTCACGTGCACGGTCACGTCCCGGTCGCGGGGCATGTCGTGATTCTGACTCAGAGCACGCACGTCCGGTAGCGCGCGGCGCCGCGGGCCACCGCTCCGACCTCGACGACGTCGCAGAGGGCGTGGAACGGCGCGGCCGCCGGCCCGCCGCCCTCCACTTGGCCGCGATCGAGCAGGTTCCGCACGTACGGAGCCGCGAGCCACAGCGCCAGCAGCGGGGCGCGGCGACGCAGCGCGAGCCCTGCGATCGCGCGCACGAGCAGGTAGTGGGTGCCCTTCCAGAAGACGCCGTAGGTGAGGTGCTCCGAGCGCAGCGCCCGGTGCCGCGCGAAGAGCCGGATCGACGGCGTCCAGCGCGCGGCCGAGCGGAGCTTGCCGAGCGCGCCGAGCCGAGCCACCGCGTGGTGCACGAGCGCCTCGGGGACCCAGCCGATCTCGGCACCCGCCGCCAGTGCTCGCCAGGCCAGGTCGGTGTCCTCGCCGACCATCGGAAACGCGTCCGCGTCGAACCCGCCGAGCCGCTCGAGGAGCGCGCGCGGGTAGGCGATGTTGCACGCCTGGTAGTACGGGCCGGGCGACTCCACCCACAACGAGCGCGAGAACGGCCCGAGCGAGCTCGCCTCCGCGGGATCGGGCAGCGTGCGGCCCTGCAGGATCGCGCCGCCGTCCCCGGCTTCGCGGGCGAACGCCGCGAGCCACCCGCGCGTCGCGCGGCAGTCGTCGTCGACGAACACCACCAGCGAACCGGATGCCGCGCGCCAGCCGTCGTTTCGCGCCGCCGACGGTCCTCCCGCGACCTCCCGCCGCACCACTCGCAGCGACAGCCGCCCGCGCTCCACCTCCTCAGCGAGCAGCCGTGGCGTCGAGTCGACCGACCCGTCGTCCACCACCACCAGCTCGAAGTCGCGCAGCGTCTGGCCCGCGAGCGACTCCAGCAGCACCCGCAGCCGCGCCGCGCGATCGCGCGTGGCGACCACCGCCGAGACGGCCGGCTCAGCCACCCGACGCGTGGTTCACCACGTGCCGGACCGAGAACCCGCGGCACGACTTCGCGCGGAAGCGCGCGCGCTCCTCCACGCGGTCGAACCCCGCCGCCCGGATCAGCCGTCCCCACGTGCGCGCGCCCGGCTCCCAGAACACCACGCTGCTGTCGCGGTCGGCGCGGAAGCGCGCGGCCGGGAAGGGGAGCAGCGAGATCAGCGGGTCGTACGCCTCGGCCGAGACGAAGGTGCCGCGGCACAGCGCGGCAATCCGCTCCACCGCAAGCAGAGCGTCGCGCAGGTGGATCAGCACGGCCCCGCAGAGGACCAGGTCGAAGGTGCCGAGCTCCTCCGGCGTGGCGTCGTAGATCGGGCACGCCACGCGCTCCACCTTCGACCCGAGAATCTCCTTGGCCA